>JAATVM010000019.1 GCA_014523495.1 Nitrososphaerales archaeon TH1920 | reverse complement strand
TTGTGTTGTCGAGCCATCAGACGGCATACCGAGGGTGATCTCAAATTGCAATTATGCTGTTGGAGATATCTTGTCGGTAACCTATAAGCTCAAGCAACCTACGATTCAAAAATATGAGTTAAAGAATTCTTCGAACTCCTAATCAGGGAACAATTTAATCCTTGTCAGAACTAAAGCTAAATATTTGGTAGTAGAACCCTACTACATGAAGGGAACTAATCCCATCGAACCCGAATTATTGTTACCAAAATTAGTAAATAGATGCAAGCTTAATTTACATGTAATTAGAAATATAGTTTGACACTACCCAAGCGCGCAGCTTTAAGTATTGCGCGTTTTTCTAGAGAACCATGTCTAAAATACAAGTTAGCGCCAAGATGAAAATTAACGACGGTATGTTAAAAGAATTCAAGCAACAGGCAGCCAAATGTATCTCTATAGCAAAAGAGAAGGATCCAGGTACGTTGCAGTATGATTGGTTTATTAGCAGTAATAAGACCAACTGTGAAATTCGTGAGACGTACGAAAGTTCAGAGGCACTTCTAGCTCACGTATCCAACCTTCGAGAGGCATTGCGGATACTTTTTGAAAAATTTGCTTCAGATCACTCAGTAGTAATTTACGGTGAGCCTTCTGCAGAACTATTAGAAAATGCAAAAACTAGAAGAATTGATATAACCATATTTAGCTTCTTGCAAGGATTGTGAATATAATGAGCGAATAACCACATTATTTGATAGTAAATGACTGTAAATTTGCTCTCTTCATTCCCTTCTCGAGTTGCAAAATAGTGTCAATTCTGTCCCTCATCCCTCCGAACCCGCGACATACTTGACACTTTATTAAGAGCGACATTAGAATTCTCACTACTTTGTTTCCTTGTTAAGTTAACGAAAATTAGGGATACATATATAGCTCAATCTGGTTAGTTTCGATATGACAGGGACATATATGTTGTATGTAATTGTGGTGGCAGCGCTAGCAGTTGGACTTTTATCCGTTTTGTCTATTGAACAAGCATCCGCTCAAATGATGAATTCTAACACAATGATGAACCCCAAAATGATGTTTAATGGAAGTTGGGTGAACCCCATGACTAATCAAAGTCAGAATATAACAGGCTCAATCAAATTAGCACCCACATTGTTTAACGCTATATCACCCCAGATAAAAGTCAGTCTAAGTGATGCGGTAAAAAGCGCAGAAACGCAACTAGGCAATAATTCACGTGTTGTAGCGGCGAATCTTGGACACGAAAATGGATATCTAACTTATACAGTCTGTGCTATAGACCCTGACCTAAACTTACATAGGGTGATAATAGACGCAGGAAATGGAAAGGTCTTGTTATCGACAGTGCTCCCAATGCACAAATTTATGCTTAATCATATGATGGGACCCATGATGCGATAGCCCTACTCACTTATTATTCAGTTACTAATTAACTATACATGCTGAGGCTTAATACAACCTCTCAAAGTCTTTCGAAGTTATGAACCCTGGTGAACAGTATAAGGGTTCAAATCCCACTGATGCCAGTCAAGGATATATACTGCGCCCACTTTAGACTTTAGACATAATGTGAGCTGTATTTATATTCCTTTCAAGCTTAAGGAAATTAGCTTCTCATCTTATATGAAATTTTAACATCTGTATAAATCGTCAATTTGATGAAATCCTTCGTGAAATTTGTTATAAAGCTTATGCAATATTGATTTTAATATTTATGCAGATTAACTATCCAAGAAAGATGAGATAGATTGGGATATTGTGTAGGAAAATCCAAGGGTAATAAAATGAATTGCAAATCCAATAATTGCACCCATCAGTATGTTATCTGTGTACCAATAAATTCCTAAAAATATTCCCAAAGCAGGAACAGTAAATAGCAATGCAAGAACTACACTTACACTTATAAGCTTAATCATAAGATCTGGCGTTACATTTTCTGATTTCTGACAAGGAAACTCAAATTTTATACTTGTTCTTGACAATCGACAAAAAATTGTTTTTTTAGGCCAGATATATGCATTGAGATCTTAATAATTATGAAAAATATTCTCATAACTTATAGAATTTAATTGGATGATAGTTACATTATGAATTTTGTAACAATTGATTAAACAAAAAAATCATAAAAAGCATTGTTGAAAAGTATATATCGAAACAATTAAAGTATAATTATTCAATCTATATATTGATAGAATAAACGCTAGCAGTTATTATGTATTCGACTACTGTGACTGTCGAATTAATTGCAGATTAAATATAATTATGATACAAGGATTTACAGGTATTTATTAGGTTATAATCAACAGCAACCCTTTGGCATATCAAATACCAATTCCACTACTGACCTTTTTTTCGATTTACTCGGACATTTTTAAATCCACTGCTTTTTAGTTTTACATTGACAATCTTTTTGAGATTTTATATCCAAATCCCATAGCGACAAAAAGAGTTATGATTCCTGCAGATATCGTTATAATCAAATTTGTTTTAATAACATAATGAAATAATACAGTACTGATAATTGCGGGGACTGATATAATAAGAGCCAGTAAAGTACCATTTAGAAAAATTTTCAGCACAGAAATTTTCATATTACTATTTTCAGAATTTGGATTCAACTTGAACAATATTATTTTTCTATTATATAAAAATCATTCACAAGATCCACTTAGTAACACAATTAATGATCACTCTATGCAGCAAAATTGTTTACTCCCAATTATAACAATCTTTTACACTTACACTCATATTAGCTTTAGCAAAAAAATAACCTATTAAATTACCTGAAGACCTTCATAAATCAAATTTGCCCTCTATTGTATGCATCTTGCAAAGCCTTTGCTATTGCTTTTATCAGATTGACATTGGCAATTTTTTAATGATTGCCATAGCCAATTTTCCTAAAATACGGTTATATCAAATGTAATAAAATTGTACTTAATTTCATTCTTTCACGCTATCCATTATATTCACCTTCCATCTGAGGATATTAAGGTACTGAATGTATCGCCAACTAAACTTAATAAACTCAAATTTCAGTTATACTCAAATTACTATTACTCCTATTATTATTTATCAAATGAATCTAAAAGAAATTGGTCTTCAATTATGTACTTGCACCTGGCTAGAGATAATGACTTGTATTGGAATCGCATTATATCTACTCTATAATTCAGAATATTATCTTGTACTGATCACAATTTTGGTTTTTTCACCGCTTATCGGATTTCATTTTGTAATATCAAGGACAAGTAAGGATGAGTATTGTGTTAGTTGCGGAAAATCAGAATAGCACTAATAGACTGTAACCATTTTTCATACCTTCTATAATAATTATGGGATAACAAAAACCTAGTTTAGAAAATCAACTCATCAATACTCAGAATTCTACCGCAGTATTTGCATTTCAATATAATTTTCTCCTTATCAATAACCTCAATTACAGATTTAATATTCTCACCAATAGTCACACATCTTAAATTAGGGCACTTAAAAATTCCAGTAATAAAATCTGGCAATTGGATCTTTCTTTTTTCTGCTAATTTGTAATCCTTGATAATGTTTATAGTAGCATGTGGCGCTATTAACGATAGCTTATTTGTTTCATCAGTTTCCAAATATCTATTTTCAACTTTAATAATATCCTTTTTTTCATATTTATTGCTTGGAACATTCAAAGCAACAGTTATAACATTCCCTTCTCTTCCTGTGATATTCAAAGCTCTTAGAACTAAAAAGGCCTTACCAGATTCAATGTGATCTATTACAGATCCATTTTTGATTCTCCGTACAATTAACTCAATCGAATTAGACACATTCTATACGCCCTTCCATTATATTATTAACAATAGTATAAAAATATGAAATATATCAATAGTCCTTGAATGAGAAGTTCGAAATTGATTTACAAATTATAGTATGAATGATGTGCGATTCTTCCAAGCTCTCCTGTGTATAAGGTGTTTCTCTTTATAGCAACATTGTTTTTCCCGATTCAAATAATATTTTGCATCATCATCTTTTTAAATTCTATATCCGAAAGATTTTTTTTTGCTTCTAATACCATTGCTACATCATTACCAACAATATACCTTTGCTTAGGTTCCTTATAGCTCAAAACTTCTAATATTACTTTTGCAACATCAACAGGAGACGTAGCATGTTCTTGCATCAATTCTATATTTTTCTGAATTTTATCTAAGGACTGAAAATACGGAGAACTCATTTTCCTAGATCGTTCAGATACTATGCAATTACGAAAAAAATTTGTTTTAGTTACTCCAGGCTCAATTATAATCACCTTTATTCCAAATGGAAAAAGTTCATACATCAAGGATTCACTAAATCCTTCGATAGCAAACTTTGTACTTACATAAGCAGAAATACCAGGGAATCCTACTTGTCCTGCTCCTGAGCTTATATTAATAATTATGCCGCTTTTCTGTACTCGCATGATGGGAACTATCTTTTTCGTAATATTGAGAACTGCAAAAAAATTCGTTTCGAATTGTTTTTTTATTTCATCCAAAGTTAGGTCTTCAAAAAAACCTACCAGCCCATAACCCGCATTGTTAATCAGTACATCAATTCGTTTTGCTTCACTTTTAATATGACGTATTGTATTCTCTATGGACGCATCATCATTTACATCAAGTTCTAGAATATTCAGAGGAAGTTTTTCCTTTTCAATTATTTTTTTAAGAGGTTCGGATTTCTTTGTATTCCGCATAGTTGCAAAGGTATGAACTCCTTTTCTAGCAAGCATTAATGCAGTTTCGTAACCTATGCCACTGGAACAACCCGTAATGAGTGCAACTTGACGCATTATGATAGTATCATCTTATTTTTTATATATATTTAGATAGCAAAATTCAGGTATAGCGAATTTATACATATCCAAAAAATGTATTTTGCCACGATCTATCAAATGGTGATGCTAGCTTTGATGACAAATATATGATATTTAAGATAGCTAACCAAAGCCGCAAAGATTAAAAACATTAATTTATCATTGAAATCGAATCGACATCCATTGTCCGACCGTGATGAAGAACCACGCTCAAACACAGTAACCATGCCTCACAATCAACTAGTCAGGTCTCTGGGACTCTTAGATATACTCATGGTTGGAATTGCTGCAATGATCGGAGGTTCGATTTTTGTTCTGACTGGACCAGCGATAGGTCTTGCGGGAAGTGCAGTCATCATCGCATTTATTATTAATGCAATAATCACCCTATTTACTGCTATGGCATATGCCGAACTGGGTTCCGCTATGCCAGAAGCAGGCGGTGGATATCTATGGGTGAGAGAAGGCTTACCTCGACCGAATGCTTTCATCAGTGGTTGGATGGCTTGGCTTGCACACATAATTGCTGGTTCGTTATATGCTGTAAGCTTTGCCTCATTCCTTACAGGGTTATTAGAAATGACAAATCTTTCACACGATCTCGTACTCTTGAACATCATACCGTTAGAGAAGATAATAGCGGTAGTATCTATTGCAGTTTTCACTTATATCAATATCAAAGGAACATCTGAAACCGGCAAGACGGGTGATGTTGTTACTATAATCCAGCTCGGCTTAATTTTCATTTTAATCGCAGCTGGTTTGTGGATAATGAATAGTAATCCTAACTGGGAGATGAATTTTTCAAATTTTATGCCAATGGGAATCAGTGGAGTAGTTGCAGCAATGGGTCTAACCTTCATAGCATTCGAAGGCTATGAGGTAATCGTTCAAACAGGTGAGGAAGTAAAGAACCCAAGAAGGAACATTCCACGCGCGATATTCATATCGCTAACTGCTGTAGTCATCTTGTATTGTTTGATTGCTTTTGTATCCATAGGCGCAATATTTCCAGCTGGCATTGAATCATGGAAATACATTGGTGAAAGCGGTGAACTTGGAATAATGAAGGCTGCAGAGTTGCTAGTGCCTTACGGTGCATTCATTGTTCTAGGCGGAGGTTTGATTTCCACTCTAGCTGCTTTAAACGCAACAACATTTTCATCGGCTAGGGTAGCTTTTGCCATGGGAAGGAATTATAATATGCCTTATCAACTGAGTGCGATACACGAAAGGAACAAGACACCTTATGTAGCCATACTAATATCTGGTATCATAATGGCCGTAATGGCTTACGCACTTCCTCTTGGGCAGATAGCCGTTGCAGCGGGTGTTATTTTTCTTTTATTATTTACTCAAGTAAATATGGCTGTAATTACTATTCGTAGGATTTATGGCGATAAGTTAGAATATGGTTTTAAAACTCCATTCTTTCCAGTGATACCAATAATAGGTATCTTCCTCAAACTAGGATTAGCAATTTTTCTACTTGTTACACAACCTTTAAGCTGGGCGATAACCATTGTATGGGTTGCAATCGGCTTTTTTGTATATCGAATGTACACATTTAGGAAGGAAATAGATCATTATGCTCCAATTGTTACTAGTGAAGGGGATCTAGAGAGAAAAGATTATAGGATTTTAATTCCATTTACACCTGAGGATCCAGATAGATTATTAAAATATGCAATAAGAGTTGCGAAAGAAAATTTCGGAGAGATTAATATTTTGAGAGTGATTACAGTTCCAAAACAGACTCCATTATCTGCGGGCACAGGATATGCCGAAACAGCAAAGAAATCATTTGAACCATTAGACAAGCTATTAGATAAACAGAACATTCTAAATCACTATCTTGTGAGAATATCGCATGATGCAAGTGAAGCGATACTGGCAACTGTGGAGGAACAAAAAATAGATTTACTAATAACAGACTTTGAAACATTCAAGAACAGCAAAAAAATTCAAACATTATTGACATGTGACGTACTGGCCATTTTA
This sequence comes from Nitrososphaerales archaeon TH1920, assembly GCA_014523495.1. GTDB lineage: Archaea > Thermoproteota > Nitrososphaeria > Nitrososphaerales > Nitrososphaeraceae > TA-21. The sequence goes on along the minus strand of JAATVM010000019.1, from coordinate 186 downwards.
TCAGAAGGAAATGAAGACTTCACATTTGAACCTGCCCGAACTTCGAGACAGCGCTTTGGTCAAAAAAATTTGGCCGTACTATACGATGGAGGAGATCATTCAGATGTAGTTTTGAAGGCTACAAGTTGGTTAGAACGTTCAGGACAATTCAAAATTAATGTTTTATATGTAAATACCAAAAAAGAG
>JAATVM010000160.1 GCA_014523495.1 Nitrososphaerales archaeon TH1920 | reverse complement strand
TAAGGAAAATTTGGGGAGCTGAATGTTTCTGTTTGCAGATAGAACAACTACTGAAAACCAGAATCCAAATGTTGGTATGGCAACAATGATGATTAAAATACCAATAAAGGAACCACCACTAAAGATAGCCACAACACCTGCAATGAATGCCAAAATACTCCCTACAAAAACATCGGCGATTATTTCAGCAGTTGCTACCCAAGCAGCCTTTCCTGTCGAAACTCCGTTTTTAACTAGCCATGCAATTCTCACTATTTCACCACCTATAAAAGATGGAGTAGTCTGTGTAACGAATTCACCGCCTATCCTGGCATTCATAGTTTTGAAAGTTGTGCTAATATTTGGTCCAATGAAGTGGTTAATGAAATACCTAAACCTATACGCTTGTAATAAAATTCGAACCATAACAGCTGATACAGAAAGCAGGAATGGTAGTACGCCTACCGAGAACACATCTGCAGGAGAAACAGGAGTAAAGGCAAATAATAATAAGAATGGAACAAGGCTTACAGCAACTGCAATTATTCTCCATTTCAAACTTAATCAATGCAAAATAGTGGACAGTCATATAATAATCAATAGAATTAATATATTCACTTCCTTGTTTCAATTATATTTGGAAACTATTTTCATTACTGGGACAGCCGGCTCTGGTAAATCGCTTCTTACATCCAAACTCATACAATGGTATAAGGATAATAATTTCTATCCGATCTCATTGAATCTTGACCCGGGTGTCATTTCACTGCCTTATGAGCCAGATGTTGATGTGAGAAATTATATTGACATAGACAAGATAATGTCTGAGCATAATCTAGGACCAAACGGTGCACTTATAATGGCTGCAGATTTGATAGCTACAAAATTAAATGAAATTCAAGAGGAAGTATTTAATTTGAATCCAGATTTTGTAATAGTAGATACTCCCGGTCAGATTGAACTTTTTATATTCAGGGCAAGTGGTCCATATTTTGTTTCAAATTTTCAATCTGACAACAAGATAAACATATTTACCTTTGATGGAATTCTGGCATCATCTACTCCAATCAATTTCATTTCAATTGCATTAATGGCAACATCTGTAAGACTTCGTTTGAATATAACACAGATAGATGTAATGACAAAAAGGGATCTAGTAATTGATAAACTACAGGATATAATTAGATGGTCATCTAAATCAGCTCTTGAGGATTCGTTGCAAAATGAAAAGAACGTTGAATATTCAATTCTGAGTAAGGATCTATTACAGGTTCTGTTCAAAAATAAACTTATTCAAAACCCAATCCTTATTTCAAGTTTAACTATGAGTGGTATGGTGAATCTTACTGCATCGCTTTCAAGGGTACTTAATCTGGGTGAAGAAAAAGGAGACTAAAATAGTAGATGAAAGAAACATTTGAATTCTGTGTAGCAGCTGCACCCTCATCAACTGCTAATTTAGGTCCTGGCTTTGATGTATTTGGTCTTGGACTAGATCTTTTTTATGATAAGGTATCTATCAGTAAATTAGCAACAAAGAATGGAAAATTGAGGATCGCATTGGATAATAATGCCAGTATACCTTCCAAAGTTAGAGAAAATTCTGCAAGTCTATCGGTAATGAAATTAGCTCAAAAATTTAAGATTAAAGATGACTTGGAGATTAAAATCACCAAGGGCGTGCCAATAGGATTGGGATTGGGAAGTAGTGCCGCATCCAGTGCGGCCGCCGTTATTGCATTTAATGAACTTTTTCAATGTAAATTGACAGACAATGAATTATTAGATTTTGCTGCAGAAGGAGAAGTAAGCAGTGCTGGCGTAAAACATTATGACAATGTTGCAGCTTCATTATTTGGAGGATTTGTAATTGTTAGATCATTTCCTACACTACAATTTATTAAAATAAATACGCCAAAAGACCTGATACTCGTAGTTTGCGTTCCTAATTTGGTAACACCAGTTAAGAAAACAAAAGTGGCAAGAAGTGTGATTCCAAAAAAAATACCAATTGATCATCTTACAAAAAATTTGGCCAATGCATGTATCATTGTCAGTGGTTTTTTCCTTCAGGATACCAATCTAATAACGAAGGGGATAAATGATATTATAGTAGAACCTGCCAGAAAGATCCTCATTGATGGTTACGATAAAGTAAGATCAAATGCACTTCGTTCTGGTGCATTAGCAGTTACTATAAGTGGAGCCGGTCCATCAATGATTGCATTCACAAAGTCCACTAAAAATGCATCTAAAATAGGGAATGCAATGGAACAGGGATTTGTTGATTCTAAAATTCAGAGTAGTTCTTACGTTTGTCATCCAAGTAGTGGGGCTAAAGTAATTTCAAAATATTAATTTGGAATAAATGGAGATGAATGATGTTATATTACTTCTTGCTTTTGTTCAGAAATTCAGACATCATCTTTTGTCTATCCTCATGCGCAAAACACAGAGACCACCCGTATATCTCCAATCTGAGCCCCGTATTCAAATCTGCATCCATACCCCTGTTTATCAACATTTTACTTACTTTTACAGCGTTGAAACTATTCTTTGCAATTTGCTTGGCCAAACTAACGCATTCGTTCATGAGTTTATTATTAAGCAATTTTGCTATCTGACTGTTTCGTTCTTTTTCTTTCTCAACATTGCCCTTAGCCGCTTCTGGAGGTAAATTATCATCAGAGGTTAGACTTATTACACTATTTACGAGGCCTAAATGAAACGCTTCATCCGCAGATATCATCTTGCCCGTAAAAACTAATTCCTTCGCTTTTGCAGGCCCAACTAGTCTCATCAACCTTTGTGTGCCTCCCCATCCAGGTGGAATTCCAATTGTTACTTCCGGTTGACCTAATTTTGCATTACTTGATGCAATTCTAATATCGCAAACCATCGCTAATTCACAACCGCCTCCAAGCGCATATCCGTTTACAGCGGCTATCACTGGCTTTTCTAGCCGTTCAATCTTGTTCAAAACAGATTGTGCTGATGATGCATACTTTTCTGCAGTTATTGGATCTATCTTTACCATGTATGATATGTCCGCACCTGCACAGAAGGATTTTTCACCAGAACCTGTTATTATCACAACTTTGATACTTTCATCTGCGCCTAGTATATCCACTGTCCGAGAAAGTTCAGAGATCACATCGATATTCATCGCATTGAGAGCCTCTGGTCTATTGATTCGGAGTAGAGCGATTTCCCCTTGCGGTTCTAATTGAATATATTTCATATTAGACATTGTGAAAATTTGAAACTGCGTTCAATTAAACCTTATTCTGGTTTCTGTCTAAAATTCTTAAAAAAATACTTCATAATATTCATTAGGATATACTACAAATAAAAAACAGGTAAAAAAAGAAAGTTAGTTGCCTGAGCTAAAAATGTTTCAGGCGCCAGCCATTCCGTTTCTTAATTCAACAGCCTTGTGATCGTCATTAGCCATTGATTCTGCAGCTGCCTTGTGCATTTCAGACATTGCACAGCCCATTTGTGCTTCAGGTTTACCTCTTCTCATAATGCCACGATATAAACCAGCTTCAAGAGTTTGTCCATGAGCTTTTTCCCATTCTTCAACTGGAATACTGTATTTCTTTTGAATTCTATCTCGATACCATTCTGGAATTACGTTGAATGCGCAAAATGGAATAATGCGCAAGTCAGGAGTCAAATAATGAATATCACATCTCTGTAATCTTTCAAGATCTTCGTTATATTTATCTTGAAAATGCATCATGCCTAAGAAGAGTGAACGAACATGCCATGAACCTACAGAATCAAAATTACGCTTCAGTAATATGCTAGAGAACATCTTTGCAAGATCCAATCCATGAGGCTGTTTGTTTCTATCGACAAATTGATTTAATTTTCTTACAACTTGCAACATTGTCCAATATCTATTAGCACCTGATTTGATCTCTTCTGCTTTTTCTTCGAAATATTCCAAAACACCTTTGAGATCAACAAATGACGTAAGTGGAATTAACTTCTTTGTTTCAGTATCTTCGAATACATAGGTTCCAGCACCACAAGCGAAATGAATTGATAGTTCATATTTTGGTTTTTTACTAAATGCTTCAATAACATTTGTTAGTGGCATACAGGATGGAACAGGAAACCAATCATCGGTTGAAATTTCTCCGTTTGTTTGTTCCTGTATTCTTTCTATACAGTCTGGAATCGTAATTCGATATTTCTCACGTTCTTTTTTACCCATTCTACCAGTTAATGAAACAGGTTGGAAATTTACTGCATGAACTACATCAAGATGTTTTTGAGCGTATCTTATAATTGGACCTAGCTCATGATCGTTAATGGACTTTATTACTGTAGGAACAAACACTACAGTAGTTCCACATTTTCTTGCAGATTCTAGAGCATAGGGAACTTCCCAATGATTCTTTGGATTTGTTCTTGGAGTTACTCCGTCAAATGATAAATAGAGATTGCTTACTCCAGCGTTTCTTACTTGACGCATGGTCTCTGGCGAAAGTGCTAATTTAATTCCATTAGTATTCATTTGAACGTGATCGACACCCTCTTCTTTCATAATCCTAATGATATCTGTGATATCATCTCTCAGCATGGGTTCACCACCTGTGATTTGAATTGAATTTCCAGCTATTGGTTTTTCCGCCTTTAAAGTTTTCATCATGGCTCTAACTTGTTCATGGGTAGGTTCATACAAATAAGCGCCTTCTAATCCCTTCTTAACGTAAAAGAAACAATACCAACAAGTAAGATCGCATCTATTTGTGACTATCATATTGGCAAGTCCCGAATGTGACAGATGATTTGTACATAAGCCACAGTTAGTTGGGCATGCACATTTATCTACCATAACATTTGGCGCATGTGCACCTTTTCCATCCATCCAATATGTGCTAAATTTATTATACATCTTGTATGAGCCATAGTATAATTCCTCACATTCTCCGTGTGTAGGGCAGGTTTTTGTCATGAAGACTTTTCCTTCCCTTTCAAAGACTTCGGCATCAAGAATCATATTGCAATCAGGACAGATACTCTGAGTAAATCTAATAGTTCTCTTGTCTGTGTTAATCTTATTTACCGTACGATTGGATATTTGTATTAGTTCCACTCAATCTCACCTAGGTTAATCATGTCGAATTTGTATATTTCATATATAAATATAATGTAACAAATAATATGGTGATTAGTTTGCTTTTAAATCGAAGCAAATCCTACAACTAAGATATATACCATGTCCTATTATCCAGTTTAATCATTGTTATGAGTTTATCTGACAAGACCAAGAAAGCAATGGAGGAGATAGGTTTAGGAAGTTATGAAATAAAGGTTTACGTTTCATTGCTAGAAAATGGTTCGATGGCAGCCTCTGAGATAAGTAAAAAATCAAATGTGCCGTATTCAAAGATATACGAAGTTCTAAATTCGTTAGAGGAGACTGGATGGGTTGAATCTAACAGTTCCCGGCCCCAAAAATTCTTTCCAAATTCACCACTGACCGCAACAGAAACTACAAGAACATTGATTGAAAAAAAGATGGACTCCAATAATGAGTTAATAATACAAGAACTAATGCCTATTTATGAAAAAACAGGTATTAAGGAAAGGCCTGAAATATGGGTCGTAATGGGGTTATACAATATAGCTAATAAAGTTCAGGAGATAATTCAAAACTGTAAGAAGGAATTACTTATTGCACTACCGCAAGGAGCAGAAAACATTGTCGGTATCATTCAAGCTACATTAAGAACACTATCAGAAAAAGGTGTAAAAATTGCAGTTTTGGTCTCTGACAATACAAGTAAGGAAACTATAGTCACGATATCCAGAGTCGCGGAGGTTAAAATTAAGAATAATATGTTTGGCGGAGGAGTTATAGGTGATATGAATCAGGTTATGATCTTGCTTGGAAATGGAAGAAACGAAAGAGGGTCTGTAGAGCCAGTAGCAATATGGGCGAATCATATTGGTTTGGCAGGATTTGCCAAGGAATACTTTAGCTATTTATGGTCTGATGCAAGTTCAAAGTAAAAAAATTAAATTTCACATCATGGCATTCAATTTTCCTATTTACAATCTAATTTTTAAGTATCCATAAATGTAATAGTAAAGGACAAACAATGACGGAAATAGCCCTACTGAAGTCAGTATGAAGTAGATCTTGAGTTAGGAGTTTGTCCCTCTAGATCTTATCAGTTTTATTCATTCCAAAATTACACATACTTTTCGATTTTAGATTTGATTGATCAACGAAAGTTAGGCTGGCGAAATCACATGTCAGAAACTTGATAAATAGCAATTATTCCTATGAAGACATTGGTACTAATAGAAGCTGCTTGTTCGCTTGAAAGTTTTAGAAGGTTTATCATTATAAGTACATGTAGATCCTTTATAACTGAAAGTTACATGCATGACTTTGAAATATTTCCTGAACGTGAAGAAGGGCCGGGAGCAATATACATTGAAGCGGCTGACAAGGTGACTCTTAAAAAGATTCGTGAAATGACATTTGTAAATGCTAAAGAAGTGCTCGGTATAATATATTCCTCAAAAAGTGGAAATACACATCTTAAATGGCGTCAAACGAGAAGGAAAAATGGAAAGGTTACTGGTGATGCTTCACCAAATGCATTAGTAAATTTGGTTGAATCAGGTGTAATAACCCAAGATTGGGTTAACAGTTATCTTGAGTCTTCAAAACAGAGTATCGAAGCTAACAATGACTCGAAAGGGAATACAACTGGTACCGATTGATGGGATAATATTTTAAGATAATGTGAAAAATAATTCAGATGATTGTCCGGGATTCCAAGCATTCTGAAAAATCAAAAGCAATTATCCCAGAAGACTTGGACGATTTGTTTACGCTAAGAAGAATAATTGAAATAAATGACAACATTATTACAGATACAACAAGATCAATTAAACAGAGATCTGAATTTACTAGACCTGATAAAGGCGAACGAGTAAAAATAAGGATATTACTAAGAATTGAGACCGTCAAATTTGATGGAACAGTCGATAGAATAAGAATAGGAGGAACGATACTTAATAGTGACAATCAATTAGTTCCAAAGGGTGTTCATCATTCTATATCAATTAGGGCAGATGATATGATTATTTTAGAAAAAAAACAATGGAAAAAAATTCAATCTGATATATTAAATAATACAGGTAATAATACAGTCTACTTATTAATTTCAATTGATATTCAGGAAGCTGCAATAGGAATAGTAACAGGTACTCATGTGAAAATTTTACCGAATATTTACTCAGGTCAGAGCGGAAAAAGATTTCAGGGATCTAGAACGATAAATCCAAATATAGAGAATTTCTTTGGTGAAATAGTTAGAGGAATTAAAACTGTTACTAGTTTACATACACAAAAACAAATGCTAATCTTATTTGGTCCCGGAGAGACCAAAAGGAGATTTTATAACTTTCTTTCTAATGAAATCAATGACAAGATTATCATATTAGACGGGATAGATGTAGCTGGTGAGGATGGCATTTTTGTATCTTTGCGTTCTCCATCATTAAAAGAGTTATTAAAAAATAGCAAAATTGGCATAGTATCGGCGTTGTTAGACAAATTAATTTATCTTATTCACAAAGGTGATCCTAAATTTGCAATTGGGGTTAATGAAGTAAGAGATGCTGTAACTAACAAATCAATTGATTGTTTGATTTATTCCAACTCTATTTTAGAAAAGCTTGATGAAGACGAATTTATTGATTTATTAAATTCAACTCAGATTATTGGAGGAAAAATATATGGTGTAGATGCATCTACAGACATTGGACTACGTGTTTCTTCTTTGGGCGGTATCGTAGGACTGCTTCGTTATGCGATAAGATAACACATATAGAATTAAGTAGTGTTCAAGAAACTGAACTAATTAGCCATTTAAGATAATTTTTGTCGATTCCAGTCATTTTTAGCTCAACTATTTCAGGTACCTCGTAAGGATGAATTTTTTTAATCTCTTTTCTTAGTTTAGCAGATGAAATAGTTTTAAATAAACATAGATATTCATTATCATATTGTATTTTATTATTCCAATAATAAAATGAATTTATTTTGATAATATTTACACAAGCACACAGCTTTCTTGCAATCATATCTTTTGCTATCCTATTTGCTGATTCTCTAGATTGAAAAGTCGAGATTATTATTGATCCTTTACTAAGAGATATTTTTGGTTTCTTCATGTTCATGTATTATCTTAGATACATGCTTACTAATTATTTTGTGGGAAATAAGAAAAGTACTTATTCTGTGTGTTCTCCAATTGACGACCTAGAATTCCGATTAAATGTACCCACAGGTACATCTGGAAAATTGTCTGTAACTCTTTGTTCTGCGACTACGCTTGCTTCCGCAATTATACTATTGATATCTCCTCCTGATGGATTTAATGCAAAGCCTATATCCGAAGTGCTATTGGCATTAACCATAATATCACTAAAGATATCATTAATTTCTCCCAATTCGGTATCGACATTTGGCATTAGTCCAGTTAGTCCTGTTTTTACTTTTGAGAGCGTCCCAACAGCTGGTTTTAATGCTGTAAGTGCATCTCCAATATCAATAGTAGATTCAAGTCTCATATGCACTTGCTCAAGAGACATTTTTAATTGTGAGATAGTCTTGATTGTTCTTCTAACTTGTGAAAGTTCATTTGAGAGCATTTTGCTTTGCTGACCATCATGATTTTGTAAATGAGTAACAATTTGATTAAAGAGAGATCTATCTTTAGATTTTAATTTTTCCAAGAGTCCATCTAATTTTTGAGTTTGAATTCCTAGTCTATTTCTTGCTGATTCCATGGTAGGTTTTAGAGGCTTTTGTGATCTCAAACTTTCTCTAATTTTTTCGGTGGTATCTTTTTTGGCCTCCTTATTCCACTGGTTTGAAAAGCTAGTCATAACATCTAGACTAATCAGTAGACGTTAAATCAAAGTGTCATATTTGAATAACCTGCTAGTAATATTTTCTACACATATTCACAAATACTTCTAGTATTTTTTCTATCATAATATCTCAATAGGTTGCGCGTTTTATCAGCAGATGGTTAACCAACTTAAATATCTTTTAGTCTAGAATTATTTCTGTTGAATCTAAAGGAATGGTGTAATCTGGACGAAATCGTTTATAGCGCTGAAACCAATGAACAATACTTGCAGTTCTCTGGATTAGAATATGATAAAAAAAATATAGAAAATCTATCGAAGATGAAATTTCTGATTTCTGAGATATTTGTAAGATCATTTTCTGAACCAAAAATATTGCTTCTGTCTTCAATAGAAAACATATCTGAATCTGTAACAAAACCCCTTGAATTGAAATTGCACGATTTGAGACGTACTAAAATCAAAAGTGAAAATTTCAAATTCAATGGAAAACAGGTAAATTGGAATAATTGGAGACAATTCAATAGTAACGAAAAAGATCATAATAAGAGAAAAATTGTTTTTGATGAGTTTATTAAAAAAACAAAATATATTTCTCCAGTCATAAATCTACGATTTAACAAGATCAGAGAAATTTACAATAATTTTTCTGACAAGTTAAAGGGAAATTCAATGACGTCATTTAGTCCTTTAGATGGGTACTTAAATAGCGAGAAAATGAATCTCTCACAACTCAAAGGTTTGGTTTCAGAAATGGGACAACGTGCAAAACCTCTGTTTATGAACGAGCTAGATCTTGGCAATGAACTTATCGGAAAAGATCCCGAATATTATGATGATTTTTATTTTTTCCGTAATAGAATTTTCCGTGGGATCGAGAAATATTTTTTGAAAATTAACCCTGTCATAACAGTAAAGAAGACTTTAAAATCCATTGGATTTGATTTTTCAAGAATCCACTTTGATACGTATGATAGACCTAGTAAATATCCATCACCAATTTGCTTCTTTGTAAAAATTCCTGACGATATCAGGGTATTGTACAAAAGTGAAAGCCCTTACTTCAATCTGCAAAGCTGTTATCATGAAACTGGACATGCAATACATGCATCTTCAATAGATCCGGAATTAAACTATTGGGAGAAATACAAATTTTCTATGGGAGTAGCTGAAATATTTTCAATACTCATCGAGAGATTGACTGAAAATCCATTGTACTTGAAAGATATTGGAATCATAGATAATAAAGTCTTAAGAGAAGTTGTCCTGAAAAATAGATTCATGGAATTATTTTTTGTTGTCTTTTATTCTGCAAATTCTTTGATGAAAATGGAATTTTGGAATAAAAATCTGTCAATTTATGAAACAAGCAGACTGTATGAAAAGTTAATCAAAAAGTATATGGGTCTAGAAGTACCTGGAGAATATTGGATGTTACATCATATTCTTCCGGAATCAATAATGTATGTACCTAGTTATATGTTAGCTGCAATACGAGCTGCAGAATTAGAAAGATATCTTACGAATAGATTCGGCGAAAAATGGTGGAGGGAGGCTAAGGCAGGCAAAAAGATTAAGGAAATAATGTCGAAGGGAGAAAGAATAAATTTGAAGGAATTCTCTAAGCTTGACCAGAATATATTTATGAAGGAGATAAGTACTCTTTAATTTACCACAATATTAGGAAAGGAGAACAGGAGAAAAATTTTTGGTCGGAAGTTCCAAAAGGGCTGTATATGCTGCACTATTTGGTAACTTGGCAATTGCAATAGCTAAACTGATTGCTGCATTGCTCACTAATAGCAGTGCTATGTGGTCAGAAACCTACCATTCTTTTTCTGACACGTTCAACCAAGTATTGTTACTAATTGGAATTAAAACAAGCTCAAAAGTACCCACAGAGAGACATCCGTTTGGATATGGAAAGGAACAATTTTTCTGGTCATTTATTGTTGCAACTCTATTATTTGGTATCTCAGGAATTCTGTCCTTTGAAAAGGGATTTAGTTCAATACTTGATCCCGTGCAAGAAATTGTAAATACCGATGTCAGTTATGTAATACTCTTAATTTCAGCGATTTTTGAAGGCAATGCGTTGCGTATTGCTTTTAATTTATTCAAGAATACCATCGAAGCTAGAGGAGAAAAAGTAAGTATGCATAAGTTATTTACAGAATTTCAAGAGAGCAAAGATCCTACTATTCTGACCGTAATAGTTGAGGATTCAGCTGCACTATTAGGAATAGCTATTGCAGCAATAGGAATCTATTTGTCTGATGTTACTAATAATGTAATCTATGATGCAATCAGTTCTATCTTAATAGGCGCTGTACTTATGTTATTTGCATTCTTTTTAGCAAAAGAGAATAGAGCTCTACTCATTGGTGAGGCAATGTCTAAAAAGGATCATGCAAGAATAATTGAATCGGTTTTGAAGATTCCTGAAGTAAACAGGGTAATTACACTGAGAACAATGCATTTTGGTCCTAATGATGTCTTAGTTGCGATGGAGGTAAGCATTGTAGATAATATAAATACAGATCAAATAGAACAAGTAATAGATACAATTGAGGAACGAATTAAATCAGTTATTGATGTAAGAACATCATCCAAGATTTATGTAGAAGTAGAAAGAGATAGCTGTCCGGTTGATTCTAAAAAGTATCAAGGTCGAAAGAAAAATGAAGGCAGACTTTAAGTCTTTTGCTGCATTAAAATTTTCGTGAAAATACTTAACTTCCTTTGTTAATCAAGTGCGTAATGCCATTTTCAAAACAATCTCTAAATTCCAAATAGGTGTCTTCATTCGATTCGTGAGCCCTATCGTGTTTGTGAGGAACATCCTCTACTCGTTGACATTTATTGCAAATCCATGAAACATGCTCTTTGCAAAGGTTACACATCGATATCGGCACCAAAATCTTTCCACATGATCTACATGATTCTTTGTTAAACATCGTGTTTTCGCACCTCTTTATAATTATTATATCATATTTGGATCTAACATATAAATTCTGCACTCTACAATATGGGATCTTATATAAAAAAATCTATATTATTGAAATTATCATGTCAAGTCAAAAATAAGAAATTTTGTCCTCGCTAGCATGACAGGTTTACTCTTTGTCTATGAATTCATCAGGAGTTGGTGGTTCTGGATTCAAACCCTTTCTCTTTCTTAGATCATTTACCAGTGATTTGAGTATAGATTGTGGCACAATTTGCCAAGTTTTAAAATAAGTATTCCATAAGGCCTTACCAGCAGTGCCACCTCGCATAACTTCAGACAAGTCAAATGTTTCAGATGCGGGAACTTCACCCTGTATAATGGTAATTACTCCTTTTTGTTCCACGTTCAATAGTTTCCCGCGTTTTCCAGATAAGATTCCTGCTACGGTCCCGATCTGTTCCTGTGGACATTTTATTTCCATACCAAGAACTGGCTCTAGTATTGCTGGTTCTGCCAAAAGCATAGATCCTAACATAGATCTCCTAGTAGCTGGCATGAGTTGTGCTAGACCACGATGAGCGGGGTCTTCATGGGGTACAAAATGGTGTAGAACAAATTTTACTCCACGAAGAGTTTCACGAGCGATAGGACCAGAATGTATTACGTCATCAAAACCCGATCTTATGGAATCCATTGATTCTTGAATAAATTGAACACCTTTGGTTTCATCGATGAGTATGTTTCCGCTGATATCAACAGCAGATACGTTCTTTGCTTCATCTGCATTCCAGCCTTTTTCTCGAAGTATTTTTGCCATTTGTTTCCTATCTACATCCTCGTGAATTTGCCCATTCTTTATTAATTCAATAATATCTTCACCAAGTGGTTCAACTCTCATGAAAATTTTATTGTGTTTATTTGGGGATTTACTCATAATAGGACCAGCATTAGTGCGCACCGTTTCACGATAATTGATAAGAGGTTGTGTAGTAGTAATTTCCAAACCTGTTTCTAGTATCAGAGATGTGGCGATCTCAAGGTGAAGTACGCCCATACCGGATAATAATGTTTCACCAGTCTCTTCGTTGATTTTAACTATTAAATTTGGATCTTCCACAGTTATTCTTCTTAATGCTTCAACCAATTTTGGTAAATCTTTAGGATGTTTTGGCTCTATCGCAATAGTAACAACAGGTTCTGAAACATACTTTATTGATTCAAATGCAGGTACATTTTTTACAGATGAAAATGTCTCTCCTGCAATTGCATGATCTATCCCAAGTAAAGCCGGTATATTTCCTGCAGGAAGCATGTTTACAACTTCACGGGTGTTACCCATGTAGATATTTACCGATTGGACTTTACCCATCCTTTTTCCATCAATTAAATAAACCTCATCCCCATCTTTTATTGTCCCTGAAAATAATCTACCAGTAGCTATCCTACCTGCCTGAGGATCCACATTTATTGTAGTGACCATCATTAGAATTGGCCCTTTATCATCACAAGATAAGAGAGATTTTCCAATGTCAGAATCAAGATCCCCTGGCCATATTTTGGGTATTCTGTAACGCTGTGCTACATGCGGTGGTGGATGATGCTGAACAACCATTCCTAGTACAGCTTCATGGAGAGGTGCTTTTTCCGAAAGTAGTGTTATCAGTGATTGATTGTCCGAGTTGTATGCGTCATAAACATCTTTAAAGCCAACTCCATTTCTTTGAGCAATATTATAGTTAAATCCCCATCTGTCCTTTGCTGAGCCAAATGC
>JAATVM010000159.1 GCA_014523495.1 Nitrososphaerales archaeon TH1920 | reverse complement strand
GCGTGTTTTCGTTGCAGGATGCTCGCCCTTAAAGTACGTACACTTTAAGTTGCAAATACAACAAATACAACATGTTTATAGCAAAAATATAGCAGCCACTATCGGATTTCAAACACTAATAGAATTTCATACCATTAAGGTTTTATTTCTTATTGTAATTCTAATTCAAAGCCTCTAAACAGAGTCAACTGGCGGGTTTGAGTAATTGTTAATCACACTATCAGTCGATCCCACCAGTTGATATTAATTTGTACAAAGCGATAGTAAATATCGAGTAATTTGGTGGCTAACAAGACTAGTAATTTTAATTTCTAATAGGCTGAATTTTGGAATTTTCGTTATTCAAAAGGAGATTAAGAGAGTTTGGTTAGATTCCATAATTGATACTGACTTCGTGCTAATCCATGACTAAAATTTCTTGATTAAGGTTAATTGAATTAGTAACATTACTAGATGAAACACGTCAGATAATTGTGTCTATTCAACATTCGCTATAAATTCTTGCAGATTCATAACCAGCCCATAGTAATTTCGAATATTGTCCAGTGTCGAGTTGTAGTGATCGATGTTATTGGATGCTGTAGCATCTGAGATTAGCACAACATCATAACCATGATTAAAAGCATCTCGTAAGGAGGATTCAACACATATGGATGTATCAATTCCAGAAAAAATTATTGAATCTATTCCCAGACTTCTTAACCAGACTTCAACTTCCGTATCTTGAAAGACAGAATCTCTTCTCTTAATAACCACATGGTCATCCAAACTAGGCTTCAATTCCTCAACAATTTCAGCGTCCCAGCTTCCTCTTATGCAAATTGGCCGTCTTTTTATTCTTTCCTCCCTTGACTTTGGGAGTATCCTATGAGATCTAGTCAACAGGTCAATTCCAGACTCCTCCCTAACTGCCTGAGAATAAAAAATTGGTACCTTAGTTGTCCTGCAAACTGAAATGAGACGTTTAAGGTGTGGAACTACTTCGCTATATCTAGAAACATTCAAGCCCATTAAATCATACGACCCTCCCTTACTTACAAATCCATTTTGCATATCAACGACCAGTAGGGCGGGATGAATTTCGTGATTTCTTATTTTCACAAATGAAAATTGTCTAAGGTATTATAAAATTATTCGATTACATAGGTAATATGTAGCCCAAAACCTAATCGGTCACTTATCTGAACAATGACTGAGTAAAAGACCGGACTAATAGACGTAAACAATTAAAGGTATACCCAATCATTTTAGAAGAATCAGTACTAGGAATTGATCTGCAGTTTGACAGATGATTCAGTAAGTTCAAATGAACTCTCTAAATTTAGTGTGTTTTTTAGGGTTGATTTTAGATAACCATGCAGAAATTGGGAGCCTTTTTTTCCAAGTCGGTGTCTTATGACAATAATTCGCTTTTCATTTTGGCTAGTTTCATCATACGTTCCCAAAAATCCATACCGACAAATTATTTTTTCAATATACTCCAACACTGTATCGAAAGTTAATGTTTTTTTCCAAAAAAGAATAGTATCACGTGGAATAATTCCTCCTGCCGATACTCCGAGGCCATATATATCCTCATCTGGATAAGAATCAAGAAGTGACTTTAGCAACTCTCTATTTACGATCACCAAATCAATTTTAGAAAGAAACCGAGTGAATTCTGAATAACGTTTGAGAATCATGTTTACAAGAGCATTTACTGAGACGCCCATCCTCTCAGACTCTTCATCCAATACTTTAGATAATTCTGTGTCGACACGAAATGACCTTGTAGTAGATGTAGCCATATTATTCGCACACCCATCCCAAACTTAAATGTGTTGTTTTGTAACCATGTGTGTTACTTCGCAATACAAATTGTGAATCTCCTGTATGTGTATACTTACTTCTTAATAACAAAATGACACAGAGATTTGACTATGAGTTTTGTATTGAATGATATTTCAAAAGAACTTCGTAAGACGGAGACGGATGCAAATGACAAAGAAAATTTAGAATGCAATCATTGTAAGAGCGAAAGTATTGTTTTTGACCACGGTACTGGAGAAAAAATTTGTAGTAGCTGTGGGATCGTTCTTTCGGTAGAGAGAGAATATGTTGATCCATTACTAGATACTAATACTAATCTAAGTAACATGAATATAGGTACAGCATCATCATTGGCTCATCATGATAAGAATCTATCTACAATAATTTCTTATTCAAACGTGGATGCCGATGGAGTTGCAATAAGAGTGGATCAGCGTTCAGCAATACAGAGGATGAGACGCTGGAACAAGATATCTAACAATAATAGAAGCTATCATAGAAATCTTAAGAATGCCTTTGCTGTCCTCATAAGAATAAAAGATAAGCTTTCGTTGAGTGAGACCATTATAGAAAAATCAGCATACTACTATAGAAAGATCTTGGATCAAAATCTAATAAAAGGCAGATCCATAAAGGGTTTCGTTGTTGCGTGTGTATATGTTTCATGTAGAGAGATGAATATACCAAGAACTATTGAAGAAATCGCTGAGATTTCAGATGCGGACAAGATCTTTGCTGGAAAATGTTATAGGCTACTGGTAAGAAGACTCAAGATTCGCCTTCCTTCAATAGATTCTACTTCTCATTTGGCCAGGATATCTAACAATGCAGGAATCAGTGAAAAGACCCTTAGACACGCCATACATATGATGTCTACGATAAAAGATGATCCTATTTCCTTTGGAAAGGATCCATCCGCTATTGCAGTAGCTGTATTGTACGGGGCATGCCTGGAGAAAGGAGAAAAGACAAGCCAATCTAGGATATCATTAGCAGGCAACGTAAGTGTAGTAACACTAAGAAAAAGATTCTTAGATATTAAAAAAATCTTTCCGAATATTCCGAATGGACCTAGTGTTAGATGACCGATAAATGATATCAGATCTGTTGCTAGGTTATTAAAGTTGTCCGTTGACATTGATTTGTATTCTGTTCCAATAGTGAATAAAATTGAGTACTCCCACACACCTGAAGATGAAATATTACTTTTACTATTGTAGCGACATTAAAGTAATATTATCCATTACACAACACAAGACGTACTAATGGCTAAGAAAGAAAAAAAACAATTCAAGATAATGATTATTGAAGATGAACAGGATATCCTCTTGCTCTACAAGGATTATCTTTTGAGCAGAGGGCATAAAATACTTGCCACTTCCACCACTGCAAATGAAATCATGTCCGATTATGATAGAATACAACCTGATGTAGCGATAATCGACTATAAGTTACCTAACGGCAAGAATGGAATTGATGCCGCAATTGAAATTTTAAATAAATATCCATTGGCAGCTATTCTAATAGTTACCGCATATGAGACCGTAAAGAAACAGATTGCAAAAAATTCGCTTTTTGACAACAAACGAGTAGAAGTCTTGATAAAACCATTGAGACTTGCCCAATTGGAAAGTTCCATTCACAATATTGTGAACAAAAACTAGACATACCACTCAGTTGTTTCTTAATACTATTTCAGTAACAGGTAGTAAAATTTGTTAGCAATATCTCTGATATAACGGAGTTAGATTTTCTTTATTATTCTATTTGTCAATAAATTGTCTTCCTCAGAGGTATCGATAAATGTGCTTGATTTTCCAAAAACTGTCTCAAATATCTTATCCAAATACATCTGAATATGCGGAGACGTCAACCATAATTCTTTATTTCCATATCTAAATCCGTACCGTTGTGAACTTCCCAATAACTCTCTATTTTTAAGTTCATCCAAGTAACTAGAAGAGATTCTACTTTCATCAAAATAGTTTTCTCTTGCTATCTCATCAATAATAAAATGTATCCCTGATCCATGTTGGGCAGCTGCTTTATTTCTGTATGCTATCTCCTTTGGAATCCCTAATTCATCTGCCAATTTTCTGTGAACATGTTTACCAAGCTGATCGTTCGGTCCCCTCACATTAAGTTTTGGATTGATATCAAAAGCGGTTTTGATGACTTGTTTGTCTAAATAAGGTTCCCTCATTTCTATTCCATGTGCCATAGTAGTTTTATCTTCTCTTTCTAATGTTTCTTTATAGAGTAAAAAAAGATCTTCTATCATGTGATTTCGAAGAGACGAATATCCTTCTTTTGCAACTATACTTGGATACCATGAATAACCTCCAAATATTTCATCTGTTCCTTGGCCAGAAATTACTACTTTAACATTATCTTTTTTAGCCAAAGCCATTGCGGAGTATATAGGTAGTGCAACTTCAACTTGCAATGCATCCCTCTCTTCAATTGCATGAATTATTTTAGGCAACATTTCCTGAGTACTACGTTTCGTTATAACATTTACTCTAAGTGTCAGCTGAAGCTCCTTGGCTACTTTATCTGCAAATAGAATATCTGAAGAGTCAAGGGTACCAGCATTATAACATATTACCTCCTTAACCAAATCTTTGGCTAACCATGCTACGAGAACACTGTCTATCCCCCCTGAAAATATTATTCCTATTCTGTCAAGTCCCTGTGTACGTTTTTTCATTGATAGAATCAATGCTCTTTTATATGCTCTAATAGCTCCTTCAAGGGTGTTGTATCGAAAACTGCTCATATTAGAATCCAACGTCCTCGGAGGCTCTGCAATTCTATATTCTCTTAAATTACCTTTATTAGTTATTATTACAGCATGACCCGGCATTACCCTCCTGACTGATTTATTTCCTCCTAAAAGCCAAATTGCTTTTTGTTCAGACGCAAATGTTACTTGTTCAGAATCCTCGCTGTAGTAAAGCTGCCTTACTCCTAACAAATCTCTGACCAGAGCTATTTCCCCTGTCTTATGATCTTTTACCGCAATACTATATACCCCATCCAAAATTCTTGCCATTTTTCTTAATGCTTCCAATAAGCTTCCTGACTGGGCTAATTTTTCTTCCAGGAAGTGAAGTATGACTTCGCTGTCCGATGTACTAACAAAATCATGGTCAGTACTCAATCTATTTCTTATTTGTTTATAATTATATATCTCGCCGTTATGTTCTAAAGTTAGTCTTCCATCACAGCTTGTGAAGGGTTGTCTCCCTAATTGACCACCGACTATTGCTAATCTGACATGACCTAGCCCAAACCTTCCATCAATATAAGGGACGGACGATTCAGACGATTCCAAAGAATTGGGTTCATTTTGTCCAACTTGTATTGCAACCCCATCAGGGCCACGAGTATGCATACAAGATAGCATGAGGATAAGGTCCTCCGTTACACCCTCGTTATTTTTATTTAGGATGCCGGCTATTCCGCACATTTTTTCCTCCAACTAACGGTATAATGTATATAATAATTCAAAAGATACTCACTATACTATTCTCAACATGATTTATCAGTGTTTTGTCGCATTTCTGGGTTTTTCATATTAATCATATATATTGTGTCTGAAGCCAAATATTAATCATTAATAAGAAAAATGTCTTTTTAAAATGATTTATATAATAGTCTCGATTAGAAGCGAAGGTTAATTAACCCGTGCTTATTTTAACTCTTACAATTCCATTTTATTACATAGTATACTGTAAAAACTGATTGTATTGTATAGAAGAACATTTTATTTGAGAATATTATGTGGAACTAATTATGTGAACAGACTTTAATTTCTAGAATAATTTAATGCCTAGGAATCTGGATCTCATTTAACAATAAATTATTTTGATATCTTTGGATAGTAACTAGTTATCTTAACGACTTGATGTGTTACAGCATCCACTTATTCTTTTGCCGAGAAGTAATTAATAAGACCTAGATAATCATCGATGTGAAGAGTTTCAGCCAGATTGCTCACTTGTGTTAAGTATTTTATCTTTAGTAATTCCATGAATTGCTAACCTTTTTAATCCCCAGCAAGCCTGAATCATAAATATCTTGTTTTTCTTTATTACTTGGTAATAATTGGACCATCAATGCTGAGTTCATAGCAAAATATTTATACTTGTTAAAACTCGGTGTAGATTTAGAATTAAAATTAAAACCTTAATCTGCATTATTACAAACACCAAAAATGTTTAAAACCTATGTGGCGCTTTACAAACTATGCGTAGAGAGTATTTTAGCCATGGTAGCTGTGCTCAAAAATATGCCTCTCCTC
>JAATVM010000018.1 GCA_014523495.1 Nitrososphaerales archaeon TH1920 | reverse complement strand
ATACTCTGTAGGGAACGCGACAGCATTATGTACTAGTTCATTCCATTTATTAGATGTAGCAACTTTAGATGATATGGTCAAATACATTCAAAATGTCTAAGTAACTATTCTTAAACCTTATCCGCTTGATTATTTATACTAAATTCTGACTCTTGATCAATTGATTTATTTATTCTGCTGGAAAATAATTAATAATATGAATTCGTCGCAACTTGTAAATTTTCCAGTACAACTCACTTGTAAGATAAGTGAGATATCTGAAATCAGTCCCATGATCGATGAATTTATTAATTATTATAAAAACGCCAAATCCGGAGAGTTTAGTTGTAGAATATTGTTGCCCCGTAATTTGAAGTCAAATAATGATGTAAAGAGATTGGGCGCTACAATACATGCCGAGATAATGCTTTCTATGAAAAAAAATAAGTTAATCGCCAATTTGAGGGATATTAGGTATATTCATGATGACAATAATTATGGCTGGTTGTTATTGAATCCAAAAATGGCAGAAAAATTATAGGTAATTCGAGAAAATTGGAACGCTATTGACGAGTATTTTTAAATCTATTCATCATAAACGGAACTTCAAGTTTCAGAATATTACTGGTAGTTATTGAAATAATCAACCCTAGCAATAAGCCTCCAATTAAATCACTCAAATAATTCAAACCTAGAAACAAACTTGAGGCCATGACCATTAGCGGCAACACCCAGAGAAAATATGAATATTTTCTTGTCTTTTGATGTAGTATAGTTCCTACAATGTAAACGAATGCGGTTATGCAGGCTGTGTGATTCGAAGGATACGAAAAACTGCGTGCCTGAGTCAGTAAACTATCACTTTCAAGCTGAAAGCCCTGTGGAAGAGCAGGTATTTTTTGTGATTCGGGTGGCTTTGGTTGTGCAACTAATGGTTTCATATAAGATACTAGAATGGTTATTGACATAATTGTTATCAGTAGTATCATTCCCATCTTTCTGGTCCTTCTAATAATTGTAAAAATTATACTCACAAAAATCAGATTTACTACTTCTCCAAAAGAAGAAATAATTACAAAAGAATAAAGCAGATATTGGTCAGGATTAAATCTGTCGACAGCATTGAAGACAAAATAGTCTATTGACTGTAAGAAGCGAAAATGGACCAAAATCGTAATTATTATGAATATAACTAAAATCACTATAAATTGAAATGATCGGATATATATCAATCATAATTACCAGAAAATTCTAGAACCAATATAAGAGAGATTCATTGGTTAAAGGATTATTCAATAAAGTGACGATTCATTTCTAATTTGGTCCGCTGATTGGGGATCATTTTCTGAATAATATTTAATCATTCCTACTTTGAGTACTTTTAGTGAAAGAAGTGCGCATTTAATTCTTGCAGGTCCAAGATTTGTCAATCCGATATTTTCAAGTATATCCTCTTTTTTCAAATCCTTCACAATTTTCAAATCCTTGCCCATGACCAATTCTGTTAACATTGATGCACTTGCCTGGCTAATAGCACATCCTTTGCCTTCAAATTTTACATCGCTGATTACGCCCTCGTCTACCTTTAGGTGAATATCGATTTCATCTCCACAAAGAGGATTACTATCATGAACTGTTACATCGGCATTCTCCACCTTACCCTTATTCCTTGGATTCCTATAATGATCTAATATGATCTCTCTGTATATATCATCGCTCATATCTTGAAAATTCTCCCTGCTTCCTTAATAGCATTAACGAACTTATCTATTTCTTCTTTAGTATTATAAATGTAAAAGCTAGCTCTTGATGTTGCTGGTACGTCAAGCCTTTCCATCAATACCTGAGCACAATGATGACCGGATCTTATAGCGATTCCGTGATCATTCATAATTGTTGCAAGATCATGAGGATGGATATCCGCAATATTAAATGAAATAACTCCGCCTCTGTACTTCGTATCTCTTGGTCCATAGAGCGTAATATAATCCAGTGACGACATGGATTCTAATGCATATTCAGTTAGATAAATTTCATGTTTCCTAATATTCTCCATTCCGATTTTTTCTAAATATTCTATCGCAGCGCCAAAACCTACAACATCTGCAATATTTGGGGTACCTGCCTCAAATTTGTAAGGAACATCATTGTAATTTGTGTGAAACTTAAAGACCTCCTTAATCATATCACCACCGCCCATAAATGGCGTCATCTTATCAAGATATTCTTTTTTTGCGTATAATATTCCGACCCCAGTGGGTCCTAGCATTTTATGTGCGGAAAAAACCAAAAAATCACAATCCATATTTTTGACGTTTATAGGCATATGAGGCACTGATTGGGCCCCGTCTACCAATACAGGTATATCATGTTCATGAGCAATTTTAATAATCCTTTCAATAGGTACAATCGTGCCAAGTACGTTTGACATGTGACTCAGGGAAACCAGTTTTACTTTTCTTGAAGAAATTAATTCAATCATATATTCGAGATCTAAAAATCCGTTTCCATCTACTCCCACGTATTCTAATCGTGTACCTCTTTCTTGACATAATATTTGCCAAGGTACGATATTACTATGATGTTCTATTTCGGTTATGACAATAACATCGTCTTTCTTAAGATTTGTTCTTGCCCATGAATGTGCAATAAGGTTTATTGATTCAGTCGTGTTTCTTGTAAAAATAATTTCTTCCGGACGCACATTTATAAAGTTTGCAATTTTTTCCCGGCTTTGCTCATACATGTTTGTTGCTTCTTCGGCGAGTTGATATACTGCTCTATGAATATTAGAATTATAATTAGAATAAAAATCAGTAATTGAATCAATTACAGTATAAGGTTTTTGTGTAGTAGAAGCATTATCAAGATAGACTAGTTCCTTACCATTAATTTTTTTCCTAAAAATCGGAAAATCATTCCTCAGCTCATAGCTATTTACAATGCTTCTTTGCATCAAATTTTAAAATAAGTAATAAGAGATATAAACTTAGATTAAGACAATTGGCTAAAAGAATTTTCAATGCCTAGTTTTCTATGAACGGTAAACAAAAGTTAGATAGATTTTCTATGCACATTATCTTACCGTGCGTTATCTTTACAAATCTTTTTTTGTAATACAAACCGTCATGGGGACACAATAATTCTAATTTTTTTAGTATTTTTGAGGTAAGGGTTCTTCCTCTTCTGTCTCTATCTAGCAAAAGGATAACCTTTCTTCCTTTTCTAGATACATAATCTACAAAATTTATAATTCCTTTAAAATTATTGTATACCAAAATTTCTCCCTTGAAACCTACTTCTCTCAAGGCAATTCCATCCTTCTTGCCTTCTACTATTACAATCGCGCCTCCATTACATTCATGATTTAGTGACTCGATAAACTTTCGAATTTTGAGAGCAATTTCTTCTCTTTCGTACATCATCTCTGATGACATAGCTTTACCATTTTAACATTAATGAATTTTATCTTCCAATCATAAAGTTACTCTTGTACGTTCTGGTTGGGAATAATTTTGAATTCCATTCATAAATCATTCGGAAGATTGACCTTTTTTAAATGATGGCGAATGACTATTACCTCTAGATGGCTTTTTAGCAAAGACTTATTTTTCATTCTATTTAATTTAACATATTCATATGTTTGTAAATTATTTAATGAATATTGGCGGTTCTGAATGGTTAATTATCGGATTATTGGTAGTGTTTCTCCTATTTGGTTCAAAGAAATTGCCTGAATTCTCTAGGACCATAGGAAAAGCAATGGGAGAATTTGAAAAGATGCGTGCCGTCGCAAGTAGACAAAAAATTATTGATCAAGATTCAAATTATCTCGGACCGCGGGTTGCTGAAGCTGTAGATAATGAACGTCAAAAGCTTGAATTGATTGCAGAGTCTTTGGGAATAGACTATGCCAATAAAAATGACGAAGAATTGAGGCTTCTTATTCATGATAAGATTAACAGATGATTTGATACATTTTGTAAAATTAGTATTGGTTACTTCATTTCAAAATTTAAATATCTGATTTTTTTAACTCACGTAATGTCAAATCCTGCAAATAGTGGAATAAACCCATTTGAAGTGGCACTTACTCAGCTTGATGAGGTTTCAACTATGATTGGTCTTGATAAAGGTCTTCATCAATTTTTAGCTCACCCCAAGAGAGTGTTAACGATTTCGATTCCAGTTAAAATGGACGATGGGGCCATTAAAGTTTTCACTGGTTTTCGTTCTCAACATAATGATGCTTTAGGCCCCTTTAAGGGAGGAATCCGTTTCCATCCTCAAGTAACGATAGATGAGGTAAAAGCTCTTTCTATGTGGATGACTTGGAAATGCGCCATAGCAAATATTCCATTCGGTGGTGGAAAAGGTGGTATAATATGCGATCCAAAAAGTATGTCTGAAGGAGAATTAGAGAGAATGACAAGAAGATATGCCTATGGAATTTCAGACATTATAGGCCCGTACAAGGACATTCCTGCTCCTGATGTGTACACTGGTGGTAGGGAGATGGCATGGATAATGGACACCTTTTCAGTAATCAAAGGAAATTACATACAGCCCGAAGTAATTACAGGTAAACCGATACAAATCGGAGGATCTTTAGGACGCAATGAAGCAACTGGAAGAGGTCTTTCTATTACAGTAAGGGAGGCCGCAAAGAAACTGAATATCAACATGAAAAATGCAAGTGTGGTAGTTCAGGGATTTGGAAATGCGGGACAATTTTCTGCTCAATTAGTCGAGGAACAAGGCTCAAAGATAATTGCCGCAAGTGACTCAAAGGGGTGCATAATTAATAAAAATGGTATCAACACTGCTTCATTAAGGAAACATAAAGAAAAAACTGGGTCTGTAACAAATTTTGAGGGTAGTCGTTCAATTTCAAACGAAGAACTTCTTCAAACAGAGTGTACAATTTTGATTCCCGCAGCTTTGGAAAACCAAATAACAAAGGATAATGCCGGCAAAATAACTGCAAAGATAGTTGCGGAAGCTGCAAATGGACCAACTACGCCTGAAGCCGATAAAATTTTATTTAAAAATAAAGTTTTGGTAATACCTGATATCCTAGCAAACGGAGGAGGAGTTACCGTATCATATTTTGAATGGTTGCAAAATTTGCGTAGAGAATACTGGACGGAAACGGAAGTTAATGATCGTCTGGATACAAACATTACAAAGGCATTTTCAGGAGTTTATGATACTCATATAAAACACAATACCGACATGAGAAAGGCAAGTATGATTGTTGCACTAAACAGAGTTGTAGATGCTATAAAGATAAGGGGATTATGGCCCTAACTATCTCAGCTTGAATTGATAACCTATAGTACAACAAAAAATTTAAAAAAATGTGATAAAAAAATTCTTTTTATTCAGTTGAAAAAGAATGTCCACATGAGCATGACTTTGTCACATTAGGATTATTTATCTTAAAACCAGACCCCATGAGACTCTCAATGTAATCAATATTCGTTCCTTTAAGGTATTTTTGACTATAACTATCTACAATCATCTTTATTCCGTTTTGATCAATAACACTGTCGTCTTCATCTGGTTTTTCTTCAAAACCCATACCGTATGATAGACCAGAACAACCTCCACCCGAGACATAAACTCTCAGATATAAGCTGTCTTTATTCTCTTGCTTCATGAATTCCATGACTTTCTCTGCTGCTTTGGGGGATATAGTAATCAATTGTGTTTGATGTGTACTTTCCATTATCAGTACATTGCCCCAATAAACTATAATAACCTTTTGAAAATAATAGATAAAGCAAAACGCATAAAAAATTTTTGAATAAATATTATTTTAGGCTTTCTTTAATCCTATTCCATTTTGCTAGACTTGCAGCTGCAGTTATCCATGTGATTACCGAATGATATACAGGTATATTGAACGCTTCAATTTTTTTAGAGATCTCTTCAGTGAACGGCCCTCCCATAGCACCTACGAGTATCGGTTTTCTCTTCTGTTTTTGAAAATCTGCTAGAATATCAACTATTTTTTCTTCTAGTGGATCATCCTGGAACACAAACCAAGGCATGACGATATCTACATTGGGATCATCTAAGAAGGACTGAATTGCAAATCGATAATCATCAGCACTGGCAGAACCAGTAACGTCACATGGATTGCCGATCACATAAGTAGCAGGATAATGCTCCCTGAATGATTTCATCGTCTGATCACTTAGTTGCGCTAATTCCAGATTTAGCCGTTCGAAACTATCGATTGCAGCTATTATCGGTCCTGCTCCATTTGTTACCATGGCAATTTTGTTTCCTTTTGGAACAGGTTGCCATGTTAATGCCTTAAGAGCTGAGGTCAGTTCTTCATAACTATCCAAGGATATGATCCCAGTTTGTTCAAAGGCTCCACTTATTACCGCAAACGATCCACCCAGTGAACCTGTGTGAGATGCTGCTTGCTTGGCACCTTTCGTAGATCGCCCATTTTTAAAAACTACAATTGGTTTTTGGTACTCCTTTATCACCTTTTTAGCAGCATTCATAAACTTGCGACCATCTCCAAGACCTTCCACATATAATCCAATTACGTTTGTATTGGGATCTTGAGCTAAATAGTGTATCATATCAGCTTCATCAACATCCGATCTGTTACCATAAGAAATCATCTTACTTAGACCAAACGCATCAGATGTTTCCATAAATGCAATTCCAACGGTCCCACTTTGGGAAAGAAAAGCTACGTTACCCTGTTTTGGTCTTAACATTCTCAAATGTCCCTGAAATGCACAATCCAATCTATTTTCTCCATTAAAAATACCAATACAATTTGGACCAATTATTCTAATATTTAATTCACGAGACAGATCTTGAATTCGTTTCTCGATAGCTGCACGTTCTCCACCCAATTCTTTACCACCACCAGATATTATTACCATATTATGGATATTCTTTTTTCCACACTCTATAAGAAGATCTGGAACAAATTTAAGATCGACAGTTACAATGACAACATCTATCGGATCTTGTACATCCAATAAGTTCTTGTATGCTTTTACACCCATTATTTCGGAATATCCTTTTGCGTTTACTGGATAAACCTTTCCTTTGTAATCATGTTTTACAAGGCTTTCCATAACAGAATTTCCTATCTTACCTGGCTCTGGAGATGCTCCTATTAATGCTACAGATTTTGCATTAAAGAATAAATCCATGTGACTTGAATCAGGATTCGCATTTGAGATAGCAGCATCTGAAGATTTTTCCTTTAGGATAATCTTTGCATCTACAACAAAATAACTTTCCGGATAAACCACAACTGGATTAAAATCAATGCTTTCGTATTTTCCAGCCAAGTCAACTCCTAAAGTACCAATATTTACAATTGCTTCACTTAACATGTCCATGTTAATTGGTTTTGAACCTCTAAATCCTTTCAGAATATCCTTACCTCTTAGACTTTCCAACATTTTTGATGCATCATTTTTTGTAATAGGTAGGACTCTGAATGAAACATCCTTAAATAACTCTGTGTAAATACCCCCTAGACCCACCATTATGGACGGTCCAAATTGGGAATCGTTTTGGAGTCCGATAATTAGTTCCACACCGTTTGGGACCATCTTTTCTAATAGGACTCCTTTAACGTCATATTTTTCCTTAAGTCTATAATACATATCATCAAATGTTTTCTTAACATCGTCCTCAGAACTTAATCCTACTTTGACACCACCAACGTCTGTTTTATGTAAAATATCAGCCGATACTATTTTTGCAACCAGTGGAAATCCAATCTCCCTTGATCTTTTAATTGCTTCATCGGCACTTGTCACTAGCGCATATTGTGGAACTTTGATGCCATATTCGCTAAGAATTTCCTTTGATGATTCTTCGGTTATTACTTTTGGATTGCCTTTTGAAGATTCAACAATACTCTGGATCTTTAGTTTGTCAACCATATTAATGAGAAAGGGTTTTCTTTGTTTTTAATTAACTTTACTCAAGCCAACTATAGCTATTAAAAGTGCCTAAATTCCTGGTATTTCCTGAATCTATCTGATTGGTTAATTCTTCATGAATCTGTAAATATTGCATTCCTTTCGGAGTAATAATGTAATTACTTTCATCCCCCAATGATATCAAAAGATCATATTTTTTCAATTCGAAAATAAATTTCATTAGTTGAGACATTGTAAGATGGGCTTGAAGTTTAGTATATATCTCCTGAAATCCGAAGCTTTTATCTGAATTCTTCAAGATAATTGATATTACGTCTAACTTACTGATTGATTCCACAAAGGAATAAAAACTATATAAAATAAAAACGTCGTCAATAACTCTTATAGTAAATGGATTTTTACTTTTTCCAGTATTTTTATCAGAATAAATATTCGAACAAAGTAGATGTTGAATTAACCATTCATACTGACATATTTTAAGTAACATATATCCAATACAGTAACTATCAGGTGTACTGAAAATTTTTTAATTTACTTTATTCATGCAAAAAAGTTGTTACTATGAATGATATAAAAAACAATGTTTCTGGAAGATATTGATTAAATACAAGTTATCTACTAAAATCCTTAAGATACAGTCATAATTCATATGGGGATATGTCACGATTCGGTTCTTTGCCAAATACATACAAGTTTGATGTCAAATTATATACTTTTGATTCTTCGTACATATCCAAGTAATTTTTTCCCTTATCTGTTGTATGGTACATAGTAGAGCCTTCAGATAAATTACTTCTCTCCACAACAAGTCCACTTATTACTAAAATTCTGATGTATTTCTTTATTTGTCTATAATTCAAGTGTGCCTTGGACATTATGGATGATTTCCTTTCACCATTAATAGCTGTGAATAATATCATTGCAATTATGTCAGCAGTGCTTCGATAATTCAATATGCCTTAGATAAAAATAAAATATCTCTATAAACAATAGAGTACACAATTATCTGGTTTTTGTATAGCTAACGTTTACTTTTTCTCAATTAACTAGTTCTTCAATCATACTTGAAATTATTTATATGCCACAACAATTATTGCTCCTCCAAATAATTTTTTTGTAAATATAACTTTGGAAAATTTTTTGATCAGGACATCATTAAGCACACCGTTCTTTGGCCACCGTATAAAAGTTCCATACAGAGTCTTGAATCTTAAACCTCTCTTACCAGAAACAGAATATGCTATGATTCCCAAGATATATTTCATATAAAACGTGACAATGCCTCTAAAAAATAAGTTATCTGGCTTTCCTATATCAACAATAATGAATCTTCCATCATTTTTGAGAACTCTGTGTATTTCAGAAATCGCTTCAATTAGCGAGAAGGCATCACGTAAGGAGTATCCACACAAGACAACATCTACTGAAGATTCCCTAAATGGCATATATTCAAATACTCCACACGAAAGGTTAAGCCTCTCATTTCTTAAATTCTGAGCATAATGCAGCATTTCATGTATAGGATCATGCAAAATTATCCT
>JAATVM010000158.1 GCA_014523495.1 Nitrososphaerales archaeon TH1920 | reverse complement strand
GTAATGTTTTGAGTTGACGGTGGCGGTGTTGTAATGTTTTGAGTTGACGGTGGGGGTGTTGGCGGTGGTGGGGGTGATGTAATAGTCCACAAGAAAGCTGTAGGCATTTGACCTTCGTTCCCGACCTTATCTTCGGCTCTGACTTCGAGGGTATGAGCTCCAATCGTTAGGTTCGTAACCTGGAGTGGCGTATCACATGCGGAAAATGATGCTCCGTCAAGAGAACATTCAAAGTGGTCCAGACCTACACCTATATCTGAACCTGAAAAGGTAAACGTCATGGATGTAGATGTAGTGTTACCACCACTGGTTACAGTCTCGTTGTTACCATCATTAGCAGAGGTTATAGTTGTATCAGGTGGCGTTGCATCGACATTCCATTTGAATGATGTTGGGGATGTCACTTGGTTTCCAACCTTGTCAAAAGCTCTAACTTCCAATTTGTGAGCACCGCTTCCAATGTTATCAAACTGGGCAGGGCTGCTACATGTTGTAAATGATGCTGAGTCTATGGAACATTCAAAGCGGTCCAAGCCTACACCTGTATCAGTGCCTGAGAAGGAAAATATCATGGTTGTAGATCGTGTACCTCCATCAGCAGGTATAGTGTTTTTATTGCCATCAATAGCAGAAGTGATGTTTGTAGTTGGTGCTGCAGTGTCTACAGTCCAAGTGTACAGTGCCGGTGATGGGTCTTTATGTCCTGAATTATCTACTGCGCTTACCTTAAATGCATGAGGACCATCGCTTAACAAATTAGGGAATGTGAATGGGCTGGTACAAGTGACAAAGTCGGAGTTGTCTATACTGCATTCAAAGTGATCCACGTTAGCAACAACATCCATAGCTGAGAATACGATTGTCGCTATATTGGATCTACTATCGCTATTGTTAGTAACTATATTTTTATTACCATCGATGACTGAATTAATAGTAGTATTTGGTGGTTTCGTATTTACGGTCCATATGAATACTATAGGTGTAGGACCTTCATTTCCAGCCTTATCTACAGCTCTTACCTCCAAAGTATGAGATCCTTCCGGTATATTGTTAAATTGTATTGGGCTGGTGCATGTTGTAAATGATGCTCCGTCAAGAGAACATTCAAAGTGGTCCAGACCTACACCTATATCTGAACCTGAAAAGTTAAACGTCATGGATGTAGATGTAGTATTACCCCCATTAGTTACAGTCTCGTTGTTACCATCATTAGCCTTGTTTATAGTTGCATCAGGTGGCGTTGCATCAACATACCAAGTAAAGAGTTCTGGAGAGTTATCATTATTTCCTGAATTATCTACTGCCCTTACCTTAAATGTATGAGGACCGTTGCTTAACAAATTAGGGAATGTGAGTGGGCTGGCACAGTCAGTAAAGTCAGAGTTGTCTATGCTGCATTCAAAACGTTTTACCTCTACTTTACTTGTATTTACTTTACTTGTATCTGAACCTGAGAAAGTAAATGTTATAGAGTTTGACCGAGTACTACTACCATTGGATAGGGTGTTCTTATTGTTATCAACAACAGAATCTATAGATGTAGTTGGGGATATCGTATCAATTGTCCAGGCGAATGATGCAGGGGACGCATCGACGTTTACAACATTATCTTCAGCTCTTACCTCCAAAGTATGAGCCCCATCTGCAAGATTGCTATATTCCACAGGGCTGACACAGATGGTAAATGATGCTCCGTCAACAGAACATTCAAAGTGGTTCACGCCTACACCCCTATCCGTACCTGAGAAGGCAAAGGTCATGGATGTGGATGTAGTATTTCCACCTGCAGTTACGGTGCTCCTATTGCCGTCGATGGCAGAGCTGATAGAAGTAGTTGGGGGTACTGCGTCTACAGTCCAGTTGAATGAGGCCGGTGATGTGCCTCTATTTCCAACCTTATCTTCAGACAATACCCTAAATGTATGATTACCATCTTTCAATGAATTTGGGGATGAAAATGGACTAGTACAGGTAACAAAGTCAGAGTTGTCTATGCTGCACTCAAAGTGTTCTATTCCTGCGCCGCCAGTATCGTTACCAGAGAATGTAAATGTCATGGACCTGGATTTGGTAGTACCGCCATTAGTAACGGCGCTTTTATTACCATCTGTGGCAGAATCAATTGTGGTAGTTGGGGGTACTGCGTCTACAGTCCAGTTGAATGAGGCCGGTGATGAGCCTCTATTTCCAACTTTATCTTCAGCTCTTACCTCCAAAGTATGAGATCCTTCCGATATATTGTTAAATTGTATTGGGCTGGTGCATGTTGTAGATGATGCTCCGTCAAGAGAACATTCAAAGTGGTCCAGACCTACACCTATATCTGAACCTGAAAAGTTAAACGTCATGGATGTAGATGTAGTATTACCACCATTGCTTACGGTGTCATTATTACCATCGAAAGCAGTGTTGATATTTGCGGCGGGTGGTGTTGTATCCACTTTCCAAGTAAAGAGTTCTGGAGAGTTATCATTATTTCCTGAATTATCTACTGCCCCTACCTTAAATGTATGAGCACCATCACTTAATAAATTAGGGAATGTGAGTGGGCTGGCACAGTCAGTAAAGTCAGAGTTGTCTATGCTGCATTCAAAACGTTTTACCTCTACTTTACCCGTGTCTGTACCTGAGAAGGTAAATGACACGGAGTTGGAACGAGTATCAGTACCATTAGATAGGGTACTCTTAATGCCATCAGTAACAGAATCGATAGAAGTAGTGGGTGGTGATGTATCTATGGTCCAAATGAAAGATGCAGCAGACTGATCTACATTTACCACCTTATCTCTGGCTTTAACTTCTAAAGTATGAGCTCCATCTGCTAGACTTTTAAATTGAACGGGGCTGGTACAGGCCGAAAATGATGCTCCATCCACGGAACATTCAAAGCGATCTATTCCTACTCCTTTATCCGTACCATTAAAGCTAAATGTCATTGATGTGGACGTAGTATTACCACCTATAGATACAGTGTTCCTATTTCCATCAATTGCAGATGTAATAGAAGTAGTGGGCGGTACGCTATCTATAGTCCATAAAAATGATGCAGGAGTGGGATCTTTATTTCCAACATTGTCTGAAGATATTACCTCTATTGTATGAGCACCGTCACCCAGTCTGTTAAGTTCAAGTGGTTCTGTACAGTTGGTAAATGAAACCCCATCGAAGGAACACTCAAAGTGACTGATGCCTACTCCTTTACCTTCTTTACCGCCTGTATCTATACCTGAAAAAGAAATTGTTATAGAGTTAGAAGAAGAATTCCCAGCAGTAGTTATGATACTCTTATTACCATCTGTAGCAGAGTCAATTATGGTAGTCGGGGGTACTGTGTCTACAGTCCAGTTGAATGAGGCCGGTGATATGCCTCTATTTCCAACCTTATCCTCAGGCAATACCCTAAAGATATGAGTACCATCTTTTAGTAAATTAGGAAATGTGAATGGGCTGGTACAGGTAACAAAGTCAGAGTTGTCTATGCTGCATTCAAAGTGATCTATTCCTATGCCACCAGTATCGTTACCTAAAAATTCAAATGTCATTGAGGCTGATTTGGTGCTACTGGCATTAGTTACTGAGCTTTTATTACCATCTGTGGCAGAGTCGATTGTTGCACTTGGGGGTACTGTGTCTACAGTCCAGTTGAATGAGGCCGGTGATATGCCTCTATTTCCAACCTTATCCTCAGGCAATACCCTAAAGATATG
>JAATVM010000157.1 GCA_014523495.1 Nitrososphaerales archaeon TH1920 | reverse complement strand
GATATTCTCGCCAAGAAATTCCTAGAGGTCCTAGACAAACGACAGCAAGTGAGCGATGCGGCTGAAGTAGTAACAAGGTATGTTACCTCAGGAGGAAATCAAGAGCGACTCCTCGCTGTACTGGGTAACGCCATGTTAAGAGAAGATAGAAATTTCCACTCTATTCAGATGATCGAAGCGGCATTCGGGCAATGGAAGTCCGTCCTTCAAACAAAAGTATCCATCCTTGATCAATCTTCGATTCTGGTCGCCGCTGCGCGCTATTTAGCCGCGCATTCCCCTACAGTTCGCCGTCAGGGTCAGATGTTTGAAATTGCTTTTAGGCTGCATCGCGGCGCCAAGTTATATGAAGAAATCGAATAGCATAACTATGCAACGGATTATGTTGTCAAATTAGAATCATTCAAGGGTAAAATGATTGCCAATTTTTATCAAAGCATGATTTAATTAATCTGATGAGTCTTTCCTTAACAAATTCCTCGGTTACTTGTTCCTTATCATAATATTCTGGCATCATGTCTTGTCTGACTTCACCTTTAGCCATCAACCGTTCTTCCTGAATTGATATTTTTTTGCCGGATGATGAGAATTTAATATTGGGATATCTCGATTCATGGGTCAATTTGAAATGTAAACTGAATTCAATACTAGGATTTTTTCCGGCTACAATTTGCGATTGGATATTAACACTTGAGTTCACATCTTTACTCTTTAGATAACTCTCGAATTTTCTCATCATCGGTTGAATAACATCCATCGACAATTGATTAAATTCCTTTTTGAAATCTTCATCCTCTCTTAATGAATCAAGCTTCTTTGCTTTGGCATCCTTCACTAAGTTTTGAAAATTTTCGATTAAAGGCCCTAATTCTTTTTCCAGGTCTTCCACAAATCTAATTGAATTTGATTCAAATTAAACTTAGCTTTGAGACTAATATTTTACCTATATATTGTAACCTTTCAAACTCAATCTGAAACCGTGTAGACTATCATCATAACTAGTTTGTTCTTTGTCTAATGGATATTCTTTTGCTATAGCTCTTAGAGATGTAATTATTTTTCAAAATGGTATCAACCGCGCGTCATTAGGCATATTTGTACTTCTTCACTATATGATACCTCACAAGCTGTAAAATCATAATATCATTTCGACATGATATTCAAACTTATACTAATATTAGTAACAATTTTCGATATTCTTTTTTAAATGATTTATAATGGTAATGGCAATTAATAAGTACAAATGCACCAATCATGCAATAACTACTCAGCAAATTGGAAGATGAACTGTATACCACACCTAAGCTGTTTACCCGATAGGAGATAAACATACTGTCTAGAATTCTGACTACATTTTATGTAGTAATCACATTCACAAGAATTGTACTGGTCAGACCTCGACTGTTGCTTTAGCAAACCTGTCTGCTACTTCAGTAACCTTTACCCGGATCTTGTTCCCAACTTTTCCATTTTCTATAAATACTATAAATCCTTGAACCCTGGCGATACCGTCGCCTTTTCTACTAATTTCCGTAATGTCCACCTCATATTTCTTGCCTACCTCAACGGGTTTTGTAGTTGGATTACCTCTGTTGAAACTCTTACTAGCATCGCCACCATAACTCCTTCCCCTACCACGACCATAACTGCTGTCTCTACTGTAACTCATTTGTAAATATTGGATGGTGATTGACCTAATATATAGATAGAATGCGCATATCATTTTTGAAACTTCATAATATATTAGATAATTATGAATAAACTGTTCAATTGGATAAAAAAGATTAGATCTGCCACATGTATTGCGTTTCTCACATTTGAGTCTTTTAGAGTCCAAGTAAATCTTTTATTTTTTCATGTTTCTCTAGAAAAAATAACTTGTCCA
This sequence comes from Nitrososphaerales archaeon TH1920, assembly GCA_014523495.1. Classification (GTDB taxonomy): domain Archaea; phylum Thermoproteota; class Nitrososphaeria; order Nitrososphaerales; family Nitrososphaeraceae; genus TA-21. The sequence continues at coordinate 780 of JAATVM010000157.1, read as the reverse complement.
TTTTGCAGCATCATTAAAATTCATTACACAGAGTTGGCACTAGCGATTCTTGGTAAGATAGTTTTTGCAGCAAACATCTGAGCAGAAGAATAAAAGTCCAATGCTCGTGCTTAGATACCGAACTCCTTCGGTTAGTTCATCAAAGTCTTTGGAGCAAGAATTGCAAGGTCTGTACATTTAGATAATAGATAAACATTCGTCAGTATAAAGCTATTTGTTGACGCTCCTTATTATCATCCAGAATCCCATGAAAGAACTAATTTTATCGCGGGCCCGTCGGGATCGGGATTGTTAACAATTCGGATCCATTATCCATTTTACAATTTAGATTTGTGTTAAAAGTCCACTTTAGTATAATTTAATTTTGAATTGAAATAATTCGACATCCTTGAATATGTGTTTACATTCTCTTTATATTTGTCGACTACAGTTTCATAACACGAATGCGCAAGATAAACGAGAAGAGAACCCATGCTTACAGTGTAAGGAGAGCAGAAAGCAAAAAATACGCTAAAATCAGGAGGCGAAAGCGAACAAAACCGAGGGCGTGAGAAATCTAAAAGTCTAAAAACTTATATCGCAAAAACACCTCTCTTCATAGCGTTCCTTACACAAATATCTAATATGGTCTGGATGTGATTCACTCGTGGATTCATAAAATATAATTTTTTTCCTCCACACCTACTACGCTATCCTATTTTACCAACTTCCGTATCATTTGACATGTTTATGATCTTTTCATGGCTTGATTATATGAAAGGTTTACTTATTGATGCCTTT
>JAATVM010000156.1 GCA_014523495.1 Nitrososphaerales archaeon TH1920 | reverse complement strand
TAACCCTCAGTATTCGACAAACTGTTCTAGAACGGTCACATTATAGATGTCAAAAGTGTTCTGTTAAATTTAGAGGAAGTAATAGTCCCTTTTTTGAACACATTAATGGTTCATTGAAAGACAACAGACCTTCCAATTTGAGATCTTTATGTGAAAAGTGTTTTGAGCACGTTAAGAAGAAAGAGAGTAGAAAGGGCTTATTGGGTAGTATGCGAAACAATCTTGGTCAGATGTTTGGAAATTAAAACGATAATGATTTATGTGGACTCCAAAAATAAATTTCTATGTTCTTCGCAACAAAAATTTTCTATTTTCATAACACCCAAATTTGAGTTTCCTTCTACGTGAGGCCAACTTTCTCCCTGAAAAAGTTTGCCGCAATATGCACAGGTTTTTTCCAATTAGCATTTATTAATAATAGGTTCTTATAAACCTCACAAAAAATTCACATAAAATTATTACTTACAATCCTTATGTTCTACAAAACTGAAATAATTTGATAGACAAATAAAAATATATTTGAAAGTATGAATATTGTTTAATTAATTGAAAAATCATAATGAACAAAGAAGCAGGGAAATTGTTCCAGCCGTCGATGAAAATAATATCGTTCCCTACGAAAAGTGGATTGTCTGTTTTTCTGATTCTAGAAAAAAGGGTATCAAATTATCTTATCGAGAATTTTTTGCGCAAGGTTTCTATGAAGCTTTTGATATGGTTATGACTTATGCCGAAAAACAAAATGTAGACATAAGATGGTTTAAAGCGAAACGAAACTGTGGAGGTACACTTGCCAACTATAAATTCGTGAAACTAGAATCTTTTTGCACGTACTGTAATAAAAGGTTTAATCATGAGGAACCAATTCCATGCAATCATGTCAACTGTTATTCAACATTTTGTTCAAGACATTGTATGAATGATCACATCATGTTACTACATAAGAATAAGGCTTGAACAAAGGTAATTAGCTTATTTTATTCTAGGACCAGCTTTCTCTAAAATTAGCGTAATTAATTTTATTCTTAAATGGTCTCCTCTAAATTGTTCTAAAAAGTGAGAACTATAATAATTGGGGCTATCTTCAAAAATATCATTAATCTTAAAACCAATAGTAACAAACTTGGAAATTAACCAATCTTTCCATGATCTGAAATCTTCGTCGGATACAGGTTCTAGCAAATCGTTAATTATTTCAGTAACAATAGTAAAAATTCCTTTTTCTTTTAGTTTCTTCAAGATATTCTGATACAATAAGATCCATTCACTCTCCATGCTCTTGTCTATATAACTTGGAGGTGGAAGCACAAAAATAACTTGATCTACATAATTATCTGGAAAATATGAGAGCACTTTTTCAAAGGATTCATTAATTAAGCAAACATTTTCCCCTCTCAATTTATCACGTGCCTTTTGAATTTGATTCGGATCAATCTCAATACCTACATAGCATGTATTTGGACTTTTTTCGTATTCAATAATTTTGTTCAATAATTGACCGTCACCAATTCCTAATTCTACCACCACTTTATCGAATGTAGAAATTGTTGAAACGATACTATTTTTGGGACACAATATATATTTTTTTTATTATTGCGGTCTTAATAATTCTGATTCGAGTAACTGCTGTACGAGTTGAACTACTTCTTGTTCGACTTGTTGTCTAGGCAATCCTAGTTTGGATGAAAAATGGTCTGCTAGCTGAGTAATTGTTTTTGTTCCATCACAGCTCTTCCAAAAATCAACAATTGCCTGATTTACCATAAATCTATGTTCCTTTTCATTTTCAAGAATCAACGAACCATCCTCTTGAGTAATCACCCTACCTTTAAGTAATGGTTGGTACTTTTCATAATCAACTTGAAACCTCAACTTTGGTTTTCCAAACCCTAGTTTTTCTCTCACTGAAGGTTCTATCCTTTCTATATTCCATGGAGGATCCCAAACTATTGAGACATTGATGTTTCCTACACCAACTATCTTTCCTATGTATCTCTTAACATCGCTAACTAAAGTGTCATGAAGTGGGCATCCTCTTGTAGTCATAGTCATTTCAATATCGACATCATTTGATTCATTTATATCTACACCATAAATTAAACCCAAATCAACAATGTTAACGGGAATCTCGGGATCCATGCATTTCCTTAGCACAGAAAATACCTGTTCCTGACTAATACTTTTTGACATGCAATAATAAAAATATCTTTAGAGATTAAATACTTTATCCATAATTTAGATATTTTTGGCTATACTTTCTTCGTAGGGGGGCTTTAAAATGCCTTTTTCAGTAATAATTCCTGTTATCAGTTCTGGGGGGGTTACATCGAATGCGGGATTAAAGATTTTGATGCCTTTTGGAGCTAATAACTTATTCCCCATTCGCATCAATTCATTCTTGTTTCTTTCTTCAATGACTACTTCATTGACATTACTTGTTAAATCAAAGGTAGAAATTGGAGCAGCGACATAAAATGGAATATCATGCCTCTTTGCAAGCGCTGCAACTTGATAAGTGCCAATCTTATTGTAGACATGTCCAGTTTTCAATATTCTATCCGCACCGACGATTACGCGATTAATTGTACCTTTAGACATTAGATGTCCTACGGCAGTATCAGGAATCAAACTAAAATCTATTCCGTAATAATCTAATTCAAATGCAGTTAATCGAGAGCCTTGCATCACAGGTCTTGTTTCTGTTGCAATAACGCTTATCTTCTTACCCATATCATTAGCTGCTCTAAGCACACCTAAGGCGGTACCGTAGGTAACTGTTGCAAGTGAACCTGCATTACAATGTGTGAGTATTACTTCATCGTTACTTATCATCTCTGCTCCATTCTTTCCCAACTTCTTATTTGTTGTAATATCATCTGTTGCCATATTTAGAGAGGAAAGAATAATTGAATTTTTGATATCTTGAATATCATTTTTTGAAGCTGCTTGCTTCATTATTTGATCAAGTGCCCATACCAAATTAACGGCGGTAGGTCTGGTTGATCTTAATCTGTCGTAGGCAACTTTAAGATCTTTGAGTAGGGATTCTGGAGTTTTTGCTTTACTCGAAATTGCAGCCAATGACATGCCAAAGGCAGCTGCAACACCAATGGCAGGGGCACCCCTAACAATTAATCGTTCTATAGCTCTAGCAACGTCCTCGTACTTCTTGTATCTAACATATACTAGTTTACCTGGCAACTTTGTTTGATCAATCATTATGACTTGATTATTTTCCCATTTTACAGTAAGGAGGTCTTTTGATCCATTCTTTAATTTACCATAATTTTTGTGGTTCTTACTAGGACGCATTAGTGATTTGATGGTTAATAATGTCTATAATAATTTACCTCGGTAAGGCGATTATTACCAGACCAAAACCATAGCATGCCACACAGATGTTTTAGCATATGATTGAGGCAATTTTTAACCTATTCAATAATCAAAAGTAACCTTAGTTCTATCGATCAATTAATAGAGAACCATAAATAATAGGTACTAATAGTTAGCGAGTATGTCATTTATTAAATATCGTATGATGAGATTAAGAAAATTTACTAAAAATAAATTCTATGTTTTAGTCAAATATTTGCTGTTTATCTACCTTGGTTTCAAGATGAAGATTGGATGGTATTGACAAATCGGATGAAATGGAATTAATTTGTAATTTAGATATTGTTGACAATTTGAAATTTATAATTAATTTTCGTCTATTAAATTAACGTAATTAGACATTATGATTTTGTAGGAAAACCTATAATCACGCAAATCAAATGTACAAAGAGCAGGGAATGTCTATCGAAAAAGAGATAACTGCAAAGAGGAATGTAATTGATAATAATTCAAATAAATCTATTCTGCAATATGACCTTTTTGATAACATAATAGGATACGATGATATAAAGAAATTATTTTTCTTATCATTTGAATCGCAAAGACCGATTCATGTCTTACTTGTCGGTCCACCTGCATCAGCAAAAACATTATTTATGCTAGGTTGCATGAAACTTGAACGATCTTATTTTACACTAGGAACGCATAGTACCAAATCTGGGATGGTCGACTATTTATTTGAAAAACGTCCGAGATATTTGATTATCGATGAAATTGAACATATGCCAATCAAAGATCAGACTGTTCTCCTTAGTCTTATGGAGACTGGAATAATAGCAGAAACAAAACACATGAAGACAAGAAATACTCAACTTAAGACATGGGTTTTTGCCACTACAAATGAAACTAACCACATGCTTACTCCGTTGCTTTCGAGATTCATGGTATTACATTTTAAACAATATAAATTTGAAAATTTTCGGGATATATCGATTCACATGCTCGGCCAGGAGGGTGTTGCAAAAGATATCGCAGATGAGGTAGCTACTCTGGTATGGCACAAAATGAGATCAAAGGATATAAGGGACTGTATAAAGATTGCACATCTTGTTAAAACTAAAGACGACATAAATTGGATTGTCGAGACACTTATAAAATATAGCAAGACCTCTAATGCCACTGAAAAAAAACTATAGTAGACTTCACAATTTGAGGTTTAGTTACTATTATTATTCTACAGAAATCATTGCATATTAATTAAAACTTTGAGGATTTGTAATAACCAAGATTCAGAGCTTACTTCTTTATCTCTTAATCAAGCCTAAGAGACTAAAAGTCAAATCCGCCACCATCAAATCCGCCACCATCAAATCCGCCACCATCACTTCCAGCATCTTGAGAATCCATACTTGAACTATCTGTATTATCGCTGCTACCTTCAGAAGTATTGTCCGCATTACCACTATTGTCAGCACCTGCACCACCGTTACTAAGAGAACTTTCCATAGGGTTTAATGCTAGTCCCATCATTGACATCATGGAAGTAAAAAACAGAATATCCATTATTCCTACAAATAACATCATGGGCATCCATGCTCTATTTGAAGCCATAAATGAATTCAACTGTGATTTGTCTCCGTCATTATAGTATTGATGCAATTCTTGAACTTTCTTTTCTAATTCCTTCTTCTTATTACCAAGAAGATTCGTGCCTGTTTCTGATATTTTTAATTCATTTTTTTTCCTACCAAAGAATCCTCTTTTTTCCACACTTATTACTAATCTCTGAAAAACAAGATCATTTGCTATTGATTCAACTTCAGTTTTTGATAATTTAGAGATTCTTGATATCTTATCGATATTATTCATCCCTCTTGATATTGCATCGAGAACTATGAAATGGTTGGGACTTTCGCCTATATTGACTTCATTCGACATTATTCAATTTATCCACATTAGTTTACTTAAATCATTCGTTTTTTAGTATCTACAAGGTAAGGAACTTAAAGACTTGGCTACGCTTATAAGAACGCTAACAAATCTCTCGGCTACATTAATAATCTTCCAATCATGACAAATTATTTTTGAATCTGTTGTAGACATCTATATGATTTTTCAAATGTGATTTACTAACATTTTTAAAAAGTTTAAAATTATTAATCTCAGCAAATTAGATAATTGGCCGGTACCGACAATTTCGGGGTCGAAAAGGGAATGGGGCACAGAGCCATAGAATGGATGAATTCATATTCAAAGGAGAAAAAAAAGGAATTTGAATCACGGCTTGAAGGTTACCAGATTTCATCAAAGAATTTTGGAGATTTTGAAATCATCTCATGGAATGGTAGTTGGTCTGATGCACGCAAAATCATAATCAAGGCAAGTACCAAAATGAGTATGAAGGTTATTGAATCAGGTTACCATCAAAAAGATAACCTTTTTCTTTCATTTTTTGGTATTGGGAAAGAATTTGCTAAAGTGTACAAGAAAGGTAACTACATTGGAACTATTGTATTAGGAATGCGTTCAGGGAAATGGTATATAAAATCAGAAAAACCTGGATAAAACATAGCCGATAATAATTAATGTTGGAAAATTGAAAAGATGTAATCATATATTTGCTAATTCAAGTTTTTTAGTAACACTATTTCTTAAATAGAAAGTCACAAAAACTTTTTCCTGCGACACTTACACATTCATCATACAGTTCCTCTGGATAATTACCGTCCTTAATATCTCCATATAGTTCTGTTAGGTTTGCACCTGAAAAGTTAGTTCTTGTATTTGTTTCACTTGCATTTCCCGACAAATTTTCGATTTCACTCAAAGGACTGTCTACAAATCTAAAACCTTTGACCATCTTCTCAAACTCAGGGAGATATTTTTCATAATTTTTTGGGCTGGCTATATAATTTATCTCATATGGTTGTTTATCATGCATAACGGCATATAATACAATGTTACTATTACCATACCCAGCCGCTTCATT
>JAATVM010000155.1 GCA_014523495.1 Nitrososphaerales archaeon TH1920 | reverse complement strand
GGTTCGTTTCTCCTTAATTTGCAAAAATACCGGTATTTTCCAATTTTCCATAGATAAACATCCACTACTCGAAGAACTGTTCTTGTTGTGTAACCACCTGAGAAAATGCATTATTCTATGCAGGTAATCATTCCACGTTGTGATCCATTTTTGGTCAAGATCTTCTTGCTTAGTTTATATTTTTGTATCAAGGAACGAAAGAACTTCTTGACTAGTATTGATACTACTAAGAATGACAGTGGGTCCTAGATAGTTAGCGTATAAAATAATTGCTTTCAAGTTGTTATTTTGGTGTCTTTCAGAAGAGCCATTTGACATCATGAAATTATGAAATTCAAATATCAACCTAGCATTATCTGGATTTGGAACTAATTCGATCTTCTTCATGGTTGTTGAAAGTTTGGTGGGCATTATGTATCGGACCTCCCTTTTTCCTTGTATAATATGGTAAATAGTCTAGTATTTGAGCCCTTATACATAATGGGCCCAAGGGGATTTGAACCCCCGGCCGACCGGTTATGAGCCGGTCGCTCTGACCAGGCTGAGCTATGGGCCCGACAAAGTTTTTCGATATTAAAATATGTATAAAGGTTTTGAATAAAATGAAGAGAAATTGGGTTTCTGGAATTTGAACTATAGTATATTATTTTTCTATAATCATCTAAGTTAGTTGTGGTGTCTTACGTATTTTTCATAAACAGCATCCAGCAATAAGTTTTGTGCATCAAGAGAGTTGGCTGCGGCATTGAAGCAAATGTCATGGTTATGATCTGGAATATTTTTGATGAGTCTTCTCCATATTTCTGCATGTCTGATATCTGCCTCCTGATGTATTTCAAAATACCTTGTTGAATCTACACTAGAGATGTTGTAGAATTTCCTTAAGCCGTCGATCTTTGATCTACTTATATTTGGCAAATCCATTTCATATGCGTACATTGCACATACACCCTCATCAACTGACTTCTTAGTTAATTGTACGATACTAGATATGGCATTTCTTGTATTCCCGTCACAAACATAATTCAGTAGATCTTGTTTTGGTGTTCCAAGAGAATTGGCAAATCTTATCCATGGTTCAATATGACTTGATTCTTCCCTGTGACTCTCTTCAATTGTATTTTGCAAATTCGGATCTTGTAACATTAACTTGATATTGTTAACCATCTCTGGTACCACTTTCACTAATTGAAAATATTCTAATGAATATCCCTGTAAATGATCTAAGCTTAATTCTCCATTAGACCACATCTTGTAAAATGGATGTTTTAGAAGACTTTTTTTCTCCACTTGTTGATCTATCATGAAAACCAGTTTATTCATCAATATTCCTTCATCATTAACCTATAATAAATTTTATTTAAAAAGATAATTATTGATTTGACTGAGAGCAGTATTAACAGTTCATAAAGCCTAGCCTGTTGGATTACTACTGATAAGCGTTTTTGGGTCCTTGCGTGCTTGTCGAGGTTGACGGCGATGGTTTATGGCATCATGGCTACCTGAAACATGATTACCATGTGTGTCATGGTTGAAAATTTAATCTACAATCCTCAGTTTTGCTCAAAATCAAAGGCATCAATGCAACATATTTGCTAAGGCAAATAGGACATTGATAACTTATTTCATAAGAATGGTTGCTGTCCAATAACATGACTCGCAGAGTGCAAATAAGCGAGTCTTATAATAATGCCTTTCTTTTAAAATTAATTCATACATGTATATCAACTGCCACAGAATGATAATGCTAATCTAAACTCCCCTGGACTTGGATACATTCCACGTTGTTCAAATCCTATTATTTTATCACGACATGTAGCGTGCTGTTTCATGCCTTCTGTGTATGACATTCCTGCATATGTCAACAAAATAATTGCCATAATTATTGCTGCTGATATTAGCAATATGGATGAGGTCTTTGGTTCACCATGTTTTGACTTTGTAATTTCTTTTGTTCTTAAGAGAGGAGTACCTAGTATGATACTCAATTCAAAATCTCCTTTCTAATTATTTTCGAATTCATAAGGGATATACGGTGAAACGACCACTTTAAGCATAGTAAAGTCCCTTTCTTACTATTATCAAACCTTTTGTATTTTTAATATTTGAATTTAATTCCTCAGTTTCAACGTTGAATGGCTCTAGAAGTTCAAAGGCCTTTTTCAGATATTTCACTTAGCCTAGTCTAATCTATTTATACAGATTTTTCTTTGGTTGCTGAAATTGCGGGGAAGCGATTCTCAAAGTTTTTATAGAAACCAAACTTCCTTTATTTAAAATTCTTCCTTATTATTTTATAAGGGTAATATTACAAAACGATATCATCAAGTTAGTTTTAGATGGTCATAATGTTATCGTTACTTTAACCTAGTACTATATTCTATCGATTATATTTGATTTAAACAATTCTAGGATCGAGTTATTCAAACCTTTGAAATATATTATAAAATGACTTACACCTAAGTCGATATACTCATTTAATCCTTGAACTATCTTTTCGGGAGTTCCTATTGTAATGCCACCCACAAGATAGTCAAGGTATTGCTTCACTGTTTTATCCTTTCTCTTATACTTGGCTAGAATTTGATTGATATGCTCTTCTGATTCTCTGATTATGCATGGTAACACCACAGAATATTGTATTTCTTTATGGTCCCTTCCAATATTTTTACAGTGATCTTTTAATATGGTAATCTTTTTTTTCATTTCTTGAGGACTCGCAAAGAAAATGTTATACCTGTTTGCATGTTTTGCAACAACCTTAAGAAGATACTTTTCTCCAGAACCGCCAACCATTATTGTAGGATGAGGTTTTTGAATTGGTTTGGGATTGCATATAGCAGCTTTTACTTTATAATAGCGGCCTTCAAGAGAAACCTTTCTTTTTGTCCACATCTCCTTGATTATACTTAATGATTCATCTAATTGTTTGATTCTTTCAATGTGAGATGGGAAATCATAACCGTATGCAAGATACTCCTTTTCATACCAGCCAGCACCTATCCCTAATTCCATTCTGCCATTACTTATTACATCCAAAGTCGACAGCATCTTTGCCAAAAGTACAGGATTTCGATAGGAATTGCATGTTACTATCTGACCTACCTTTATTTTTTTAGTGATTATGGCAGTAGCCGACAATAAAGTAAAACACTCAAAAATGTTCTTTTCTATATCATCGTTAAAGAAGGGAATGAGATGATCATAGGCATAAATTGAATCAAAACCAAGATTATCTGCTGTTATGGCTATGGATTTTGAAAACTCGAATTGCTTGACTGGATTGTTTTCTTCCTCTAAATCATGATCTCCTCCCCTCCATCCTTGGGGAATCGTTAACCCAAATTGTAATTTACCATTTTTTCTTTTAACAATATTTTCCACTTCAATTCTCAACATAGACATCATTGTTTTTATTGTTGACTATAATTGATTAATCTCTAGATTGTATCAGAAGGCAGAATATACATAGATTTTTTATAAGAAGAAGGGAATATTATATGGTCTTCTTCTGCGAAATGGTACAAATTTATGTTTGTTATCTTAAAAGCTGTGCCGTTAATAGAGTGTCAGAGTTCGTATAGACTTTTTATCATTATCGCCAGACTTATCAAGTTCAAATCTCTCAAACTGGTAAATTGAAGCAAAATAGTATAAAGAATGGAATGGATTCCATTACTATACAAATATTCTGAGCCATCAGCTCTCTAGATCAAATGAATTTTAGAAATAGATGAGGGATACAACCTAATTTCTTGGTCCGTAAACTATTTTATTGTGAATTATACATCATCCTAGTGGCTCCGGTGGTGTAGTAATCGTAAAATAATAACGATTGCATAGTCCGGTCAAGCATTGTGGCCTTTCGAGTCGCAGATCCCGGGTTCAAATCCCGGCCGGAGCATTAGTTAATAATGCTCCTCTATATGACATACAAAGAGAAAACAAGTCAATTATGAAATTCTATTGGCATTTCTTGCAATAATAATTTAGTTCTAATCGGTACGACATTGATTTTTGTAAAAGAATTAAATATCAATAAATGAACACTAGTTTAGGCTAGATTCCATTCTTGAATAGAAGAAATATTGAAGCTAATCCGCTTTTGGAACAATTTAGTTCTTATTTGTCGAAAATTGACGAATATCTCGGACATGAATTAGATCTCTACTCTTGGTCAGAATTTTATACGCCATTAAGATATGCATCTGAGGGCGGAAAAAGAATAAGACCACTTATTCTAATATTGTCAGCCGAGACAATTGCGGCTAATAAACAAGTTACTAATGACGTAACTGAAGACATGTTTTTGGCTTCCTGTGCAATAGAACTGTTACATACGGAATCTGTAATTCATGATGACATTATAGATAAAGAAGATTATAGAAGGGGTAAACCATCATTTCATATTAAATATGGTTACAATAGTAGTATCCTTACCGCGGATTTTGTACTTGGAATAATTTTGAACTTATGTACAAAAATTAACAATGCGAAGGTTTCTGCCGAACTATCGAAGGCAGCAACAAAGATGAGCGAAGGTGAGATGATGGAGATAAAACTCACCCAAGATCCATTATTAAAAGATGATGATTACATAAAAGTTGTCGAGAATAAGACTGCATCATTATTTGAAGCTGCGTCGAAAATAGGCTCATTATTAGGAGGAGGCACGGATGAAGAAATTTATGCCATGGGAAGTTTTGGACATTTACTCGGAATAGCATACCAGATACATGATGATATCATGGATTGGAATAATGAGGATAGATTGTTTAATATATTGGTGAGAAACAACAAACAATCCGTTGAGTTTATTGAACGCATGGAAAATTTGTATATTTCTTATTCAGCTAAGGCCAAAAATGAATTAAAGAAAATAAGTGATTCCCTTTCAAAGAAACATCTTGAGCACCTGACAGATTTAACATTTTTTCAATTTTAATCTTCTAGTCATCATTTTCTATTAATTTCATGACGATACAGTTTTCTTTATCTTTAAAATACGATATGAGTCAATGAATTTTGATGCAAAACTATTTGCACTTTTTTCCGAACCCCGATGTTCCATTCCTCTATACCTCAAATGATGATAAAATTCATGCAGTATGATAAATGGATTATAGTAGATATCCGAATTTACGACATAGATACGTCTTTCTTTTTGAACATATACAGCATATACGGTTTTTCTTTTCCCTTTTATAGTACCAACCACAATTTCTGGTGGCTGGACATTGTAAGCCTTGGAAAGCAATTTTATTGATTCTTCAGTTCTCTTTTTTAGGATCCATTCTACTACTAATGCTTGGGTTTCGATATCAGGTAATTCCATATTCTTATAATCCTTGATTCATAAGTTATGATAAATCATGTATCGCAACATTTATTCACTTTCTGTATTTTCTTCAAAATCATCTTCTAGGTCTTCTTCAAAATCATCTTCTAGGTCTTCTTCAAAATCATCTTCTATCTCCTCATCAGTTTTTGGAATATTGCCACTTTCTTCAGCTCGCAAAAACATATTCTCCATCAATATTTTCTCAGCAATATTACTGCTACCAGGGTAATTAATAATTAATTGAAGCAATCATGGTCATGCAACAAGATGAAACAATATGATTGTCTATTAATATTCAAGAGTAGTTTAACAGAACTCCAATCCATTTTACTCCAGTAACTTGTTTTGTAGTGAATTTAGTGTAAGTCTGGACTGATAGCAAGATTAAAGATTGGAAGTAACTTTATAATAATTCTTCTCTTTAGATAATATTTGAAATGATTAATACAATTGGTGGAATAGTTATCATGGTGTCGGATCAAGCACAAGCAGTAAAATTTTATACAGAAAAAATCGGCTTTGATATTAGGTTAAATGTTCCCTTTTATGGTGGAAAATGGATCGAAGTCGCGCCCAAGGATTCTGAATCGACTTTGAGCATTATGGAACCAAATTCCCAAATGATGTCTCCTGAAGAATTAGAACTAGCCAAAAAGACCATAGGAAGAAACACTGGTATTTGGTTCTTTTCATCAGACATACAATCAACCTATGAAGAGCTTAAATCCAAGGGCGTGGATATCACAAAACCAGAAAAACAGGAATGGGGTGGCATACTGTCACTAGTAAAGGATCCTGATGGAAATGTTTTCACGTTATTATCATCTCCGGAAGGTTAATTGACTAATTTAGAAATCCCCTTGATCAATGTTATATCGAATTAAGAATGAAAGCTATTTTTTAAGAATCATATGTTGAGAGTTTTACATATTTGTGATGGATACTATTTCTAAATTTCAAGATTCATTAGCCTAAATGCCTTCTTTGTTTTGAATCAAGATTACAGTAATATTGTCGTCCCCTCCTTTATTATTGGCTATATCAACCAATGTATTGCAGACACTTTGCGGTCCTTCAGAAATATTTTTCTTTACTGTTGACAGTATTTCCTCATCTCCTAATAAATTTGTAAGACCATCTGAACAAAGAATCATGCAATCTCCCTCTCGAATATGGCATTGTTGGATCTCGGGCATTACAAAATTATTTGCTCCCAGATATTTGGTAACAATATGTTTTAAACTGTGTGTTCTTGCCTCATTCTCAGAGAGCATTCCATGCTTTACCATTTCCATGACCAAAGAGTCATCACTGGTTAGTTGAATTAACTTTCCTTCTTTTCTATATAAATATGCCCTACTATCTCCCAAATGTGAGAAATAAAAGATACTCTTAAAAAATACAGAGAAAACTATCGTTGTTCCCATATTCGTTAGCTCTAGATGTCTTTTCTTCTTTAGAATAATTTCTTCATTTGTTGCTTGGAGAGCTTTCTGAGTAATTTTATGTATATCTTTGTCTTTCTTCACTTCAAGATGCTGTGATAGAATTTTTCCCAACGCATTTACAGCAATAGTACTGGCAATTTCACCTCCATTATGTCCACCCATTCCATCAGCTACAATATATACACCTACTTTGTCGTTAACGAAAAATGAATCTTCATTATTTTCTCGAAGTAGTCCTCTGTCCGATTTATAACCTGATGTAAGCAAGATCATAAATTAATATAAGAAATTGATATTTAAATGAATAACACCGTAGAAACTGAATACTGAAAGACATATTTTGTAGAAATAATTATTTTAAGTGAAAGAAACAATATCTTTATTTTCATTTGAACGATCCAAACCTTTATCTGATATTTTGACATACTGTGAAAAAAGGTTTTAAAAACCAAAAATCAAATGTATATGAATAGTTCTCCACGAGTTTTGTAAAGACAAAAACATCAATTGATTATTTTTGGTTTAATTCAGGTATAAACTAGATATGTGAAGTAACGTTACCTTCTTTCATACTTTAGGTTATACTCTCTCTCAAATGCAGGTTCTATTCTTTTCTTTTCAATGAATGCTCTATCATATATCGTACCAAGCCCATAGGTATAATCCAATTTCAGTTTAGCATATTTTGAGTTCCGATCTTTTTCTATTTTTTCAAAAAAGCCTCCTGGAGTATTAGGAGTCGATACCATTATTGTCTTACCATTACTTTTTTCATTATATGCAGAAATTGCCCGTTCCAATACTTCCTGTTCTCCATGATGTTGAAAATCTGCTTCGTCTATGAATAGAAACGCAGCATCAAAATATCCATTAATGTCCATGATGTTTCTCGTAGTCATTACTTTAATCCATGTTTTTTTTAACCATAATTCCGCATATTTGGATTTTAGTCTGAGAAGGGGAAATCTTTTTTCAAATAACTGCTGTAACTTTCTATCTATATTTTCCTTGAATTCCTCCCCCGTACCTGATACAATGATAATGGATTTATCATCTAACTCGGATGAGGATAGTATTTTCCAGGCCAGATACCTTATCATAAAAGTAGTAACTCCAATTCCTCTAGCCTTCATTATCCAGATATTTTGATTTTGTTCTATAGTTTCAAAGATAAGTGCTTGAAATTGGAACAAGGGATATTGTCTATCATCCTTTGTAGGTAGAGATATTAGATGATTAAAACAACAATGTCCATTAGTTTTTATGTATTCCGTCTTATGTATATCATGATCCCACATCCAGAATGGCTTATCTAAAAAAATAGATAGAGTATCTTTACCTTGATCAAAGATTGAAGAATCTAAACTTAGCATTTCCTAGTATCTTGCAATCCTTCTCAACTTGGACTTTTAATATGAGTTCCTAAACTTAGTTAACTTAATAGTTTAGTATTTTTCTTACCTCAGGAAGTATTCTCAATACTTGATCTCGTATCCATTTTCGATATATCTCACTGATTAAATATAGTGATGTGCGAAGGTATTGATTTCTGATGAATTCTTATCCTGCGTGAATTGCCAATAAATCAAACCTCCGTAAACTACCAAATCCCTAGCAAGCATTTCCAATCTCGATTTTAGTCTCTTGTTCGCAATCTGACCGCTTGAGTCTAGGTCTTCTCTATCATTAATGGAAATTCCATACGGCAAGCTCCAAGCATAACACTGTCTAACAGCTGTCCTCATTTGATCCATTACTGTTAAACCCTTCTCGTGAGATGAAACTATGTATCCAAACGTCTTGCCCGAAAATTCTTTCCAATAAAAATCTAAAAAATTTTTCATGGTTCCGGACATAGATCCGTGATAGTCAGGTGAGGCTAGAACAAATACATTGGCCCAATTTACATCACTGGTAATCTTTTTCACATTTTGATTTTCGGATTTGGTGCTTGGCCTATACATAGGTAATTCAGTTTCTAACAAATTAATCATTCTTGCCTCAGTTTTGTACTTGACAGAAATAATTTCAAGGACGTTTTTTAGAGCATTTGTGCTAAATGAATTTTTTCTCATACTGCTTCCAATTCCCAAGACTTTGACTTTTTCTTTCGTAGCATCTATTCATAATATGGAATATATAAAATATTTTTTTGAATGAAAATAAACCACTGGATTAAATAAAATAACTATTAAGGCGGATTAAACTAACAGTAACTAGGAAATTATGCCAATTATCATAAGGCCTGACTCCGGATTTACAGATTTATTAAAAAATAATCTAAGATCAAGATACGAGGAGAAGAAAAAGGATAGGATGGGTTTGGCCCCCATTCATGTTTCAGACATACTCCCAAGCTCTTGTATAAGAAAACAATACTATTCACGTATTTATCCGCATGAAGATCCTATCAGTGATGAATCTATACACCATTTCGTTAGAGGTGAGTCAAGTGAATTTGCTATCACACAGCTTGCAAAAATTGGTGTCGCACAAGCCGAATTACAAATGGATGATATAGTTGCGCATCCCGATATAATGGACAATACGAGCCAAAAGGTAATAATAGAACTTAAGGATACGGTTGCAGGCAAAAGACTCGATATAAATGATTATACTTTTCGTTCCTATCTAAGGCAACTCCTCTATTATCTCATAATGACTGGTATCGAAAACGGGATTATTTCAATCAGATACAATATTAGAGAAATGAGATTAATAAAGAAGGATGAAACCGGTGAATATTTCTTTAGGCCCACCCATGCGAAAGATCCTGGAATTGAAAGTTGGTCTGTTAACTTGCCCAAAGATGATATAACAAGAGAAATTTTGAGAAATGAAATGGTGCTAAGAAAGAATATGCTTGTCAATGCTTTAGAGAATCATGATGTAACGATACTTCCTAGATTAACCGAACCTTTAAAATCAATTAAATGTCCAAAATGTCCTTTTTACGATAGGTGTTATAACGACATAGAGAGTGAAAAGGCATTGGATATTGCACAACAAATTGATCTTTTTGATATACGCGGTGTAGTTGATTTTAAGCCATTTTAGTTAACTTTTGGTAAGATTTTTCTTGAGATAGCAGTAATGACATGTACCAATTAGGAAAGAGTCTAAAAAAAATTTAAATTGAAAATTGTAGTTTAAAGCAATACATAATTATAATACATCATTATCCCTTGTGAAGAATTTCGCAATCTTCATCCACCTCATCCTCATCTATACTAGTATTAAGCCATACCTCATCATTTCCATCTCCACAATTAACAATATCTATAGCGCTATCAGACTCTGTAGTGTTCCTATTTGCAGTATAAATCTTGTCATCATCTGCTCCACTACTTATTTCATCAATTCCAAGTCCACCAACTATAAAGTCATCGCCTTGTCCGGAAATAATTGTATCGGGACCGTTACCACTTTTTATTGTATCGTTACCCTCGCCTCCTATTATTTCATCTGCACCATAACCCCCTGTAATATTATCATTGCCTGTACTGCCCATTATTCCATCTTTATTTCCACCTCCATGAATTACATCGTTACCTGCTCCGCCAACAAGTGTATCAGTTCCATTATAACCAATTAGATAATCATCGCCGAAAAGTCCGATTATATAGTCAGTGCCTTGAAGGCCATTCATTTTATTGGGATTTTTATTACCTACTAACACATCCGTTCTTTCCGTTCCCTTGCATGATTTTTTAATGTTTTTACACATTATAGTTTCTGCGCTTACAATATTATAATATGATGATAAAAAGAGAATGAAGACTAATGCAAATATCGCCATAACTCTTATGAGGTGTAGATCTGTGGTTAAAATTACATTCCAAGAGTCCAAGTATTTTTCTACCATGTACGATACTCATCTTTAGCGACGAACAAGATGTATTTTTTATCAATTGTGAAGAAAAATACACATGTTGATAAAAATAGAAGATTACAAATATTTTCATTTACAATCGATAATCTCCGGTTTAATATAAGAATAAACTATAACATTATTTTACTACCAAACAAGCTAATTTTATTAATTACAATTTTTTCCAAATACAAATAAAGCAACGATACATACAACGATGTACTTGATTAGAAATATAGCGGCTATAGTATTAATTATAATTACTTTAACAGTAGTCTCATTCCACACTATTACAGGAAAACTTTATGCAATCGAACAAGCAAATCCAATAGAAGGAATTGATGAAGAAAAATGCAACGAAATCTATAACTGCAAAATCATAACAAAAGATGTATTCAAATATCCTGGTATAGTGGATCCATTTGATAACAACGATGAAAAAGCCAGGACAGCGGTGAACAATATCAATGATACCAAAATAATTGAAAAACAATCATGCCATAAACTAATGGATGTAGAAATTGAAAAGAAAAAAGACCAAAAGATTGGTGAACAAACTCCCAATTTTATGATATGTTTACCGTAAATAATTTAGAATTTGCAACGCACTAGAAGAAAAAAACAAATGAATTCGATATCTATTCCAATTATTAAATTTATAAAAGTTTTACAGCATTTTGAAAAATGCTAACAATTATGATTATTTTCGATGAATATCTTTTTCAACTTTAGCTTAGATAATCTGACATTCTTTTCTGTTTCTTGTTTCTAATAATTGAACTACTTTTTATCCACTCTACCTTAGATAGTGAAGTTTTGGAAATTGCATACTTTAATGCAGAATCAAAGCTTTCAAAGGTCTTTCCCTTAGAATTGAGACATTCTCTTATTCCTTCTCTGACCTGCCAAACACCAAGAGACACGAAATATTCAGGATGTATTTCTCTCAAAATCAACACTGATGCCTTCTTTCTTTTCTTGAACAGATATTCTGCTACCGACAATCTTGCTGCAAAATATGCTCCAGCTATTGAAGGGTAATGATCGATCCTTTTTCCTATTTCAGAATCTGAGCCTATATGTACGGTTCCATTGGTATCAATCCATGATTCAATCATTTCAAAACTCCAAACATCGTCAGGGATGAATATTACGGAATAATAATTTGACAAATGATTAAAGTCAAATACAAGATAATTATCCAAAATAGTATTTTCCTTAATTTTGTTTATTAAATACAAAGATAGAATATCATCAGCAGCTGTAATACTCCATTTGGTAGGCACTAATTTACGATTTTTCCTTCTACCGAGCATCCCAATACTTAGGACTTTTGATATTTGACTTATATTGATATCATTGCTATAAAGTTCAACAATGGCATCTGATGCGTATAAATCATCGTCGTAATATTTTTTTTCAATTTTTCGATCCGCAGCCGAGGGAACAATCTTAAAGTCACTCATAGGTGCTGAAAATATTGTGGGGATTTCTTCAGATTCTTTCTTAGTTAGAGTCTTTTCATTTACATACAAAGATGGCATTTTTTCAAATGTTACAATGCTTTCAACAACTTTTTTTGACAAAGCCATTTCTTGCAAGGATTCAATGTATCGTCCCGAAATATTATTCACATTGTGGACTATTGTTCCTTTTAAAAGATTAGTCCTGTAGTTGACTATCTCTTCTAAGGATTTCCCTGACCACAATTCGGGTTTATCTAAAATTGAAGTATCTCCATGATATGGTGGAATCATTGGACCAACCATAACCTGTGGATATCCAAATTCACCTACAAATATTGAAGGTGGGGAAGATCCATCAATTACATTGGAGGCAAATTTCTTGCTATTGGTGTTGATAAACTGATACCAGTTTATCTTCAATCTTTTTTTTATTTCATCGATGGACGACATTAATCTCTAGATTCATTTTTATTGCATATACGTGATATTAAAATATAGATCAAAAAAATTCTTTTGTATAGGTATTACTAGTTGATGATATAGAAAGATTACCTTACAATCTAAGATCATAAATAACTTCATTCTAATTAAAGTGTAAGGTGCCTATTTTTTCACATTGAGTGGATTGTAAAATCAAATATATTGATCTTTGAATTTCACTATAAACTAAAAAGATAACCCTTGTTTAGTAAAAAAAATAGCAGTCATTCAATATGGACAACTCTTGCAATTCTTAGTTCTATTGCTACTATTTCTATGTATACCGAGACGATGCTACTTCCGGCACTTCCACAATTAATCGATGATTTCAATTTGTCGTATAATACTTCGTCATGGATCCTAAGTGCATATCTTCTTGCAGGTGCAGTTATGACACCAGTTAGCGGCAAATTGTCTGACATGTATGGTAAGAAAAAGATTATGATAATTCTCATATCAATATATACCGTAGGTCTCATCATTTCACCTTTCTCCTCTAATTTTTTCATGTTACTAATATCCAGGATTTTACAGGGAATTGGAATTTCAGTATTCCCTGTTACCTTTGGACTTATTAGAGAACAATTTCCAAGAGAAAAACTAGCAATAAGTCAAGGAATCATAAGTTCTATGTTCGCAGGTGGTGCTGTGTTGGGACTTGCAATAGGGGGAGGTATTGTGCAATTTTATGGATGGAGATTAACATTTTTTTCAATTATTCCAATAGCAATAGTTCTAATCTTTATTATTATGAGATTTATTCCAACAGAAAACAAAGTAAATGAAAATTCCAACAAGAAAAATAAGAATTCCTACCAGAAATTTGATTTGAAAGGTTCGATTTTGTTAGGAGTGACAATTAGCTCATTTCTATTATTCATTACATTTCTTAAATCAGACAATTTTGACATTAATGATGGACAATTAGATTCAACTAGAATTCCAATTTCGTCTATATTTTTCCTGACTATTTTTATTATAAGCTTCATTCTTTTTTTACTGTTTGAAAGGAAAACTAAATTTCCGCTAATTACTTCCAGCCTATTTCTTGATAGGAAGATTTTGTCATCAAATATCATTTTACTAATTGTAGGTATGTCTATGTTTACGATTTTTCAGACTTTACCCATATTGGTCCAAAGTCCTCACCCAGTAGGATTTGATAAAAATGCAATCCAGACGTCACTAGTACAAATGCCTTTTGCACTAGTACTATTGATTTTGGGTCCTTTGACTGGTTTTATCATAACAAAAATTGGACAGACAACTCCACTACTAGTTGGTACTGTTGCGATGTCATTTGGTTTTTCTTTGCTTTTGTTTATGAGAATAAATGAATTTTATATATCAATATATTTAGTAGTCATATCCATTGGCCTCTCCCTAACAAATGTGAGTAGTACTAATATTGTAATGTTGCAGAGTCCATTCCAACAAATAGGCATCTCACTTGGAATTAGTAATTTGTTAAGAATCATAGGGAGTTCAATAGGTCCAGCTATTGCAGGCTTGTTCATGCAAAGCCACTTATTTCCAGTTACTTTACACAAGAACCAGTATCAATTTTTTCCATCGGCATCAGCATATGATCTTATTTTTGGTACCATGTTATTTCTCTCGCTTTCGGCGTTATGTATCTCATTTTTTTTGGTCAGAAAGCAATCCAAAATTCAGTCTTAGGTTCAGTTAGTAATTACAGATTATTCTCAAGAAATTTTTTTGTCACCAGTTTTCTGTATTCAAAAATCTTTTGGAGTTTGAATAAAATGAATACTTCTAATATATTTCCTATAAATCCATACGGTAAACCAAACTCAATTTTATCAATGACGTTTGTTTTACAATCGCCAATTTCCTTGAATATATGCTTGTGTTTCCATATTCTAAATGGAGGCTTTTTATTTTCATTTTGAATCATTTCATCCACATATTGATATTTTTCAAAAGAAGTTATTTTGGAGTACCATTTTGTACTTATGATTATCTTTCCAGAAAAATATGCAACTGTTCCCTGTTTTAGTATTTTATCTGTAGTTTGTATTGTTCTCAATTTTATATCTTTTGGACTAACTATCTCAAGATGTCCTATGTTGGTATAAAATTTCCAAACATCATCAATATTAGAATTTACTTCAAATTCATGATAATAGTTTTTCATCTGAAATTTATCTCGTTAAGTAATTATTGAAGGCATGTATAGAAAGATATTGTTTAAAAATCAGCAGACCTTACATCCATCATGGTCAGAGTCGCATCATCCAAAATTATTAATTTACCACAGGAAAGAGTTTTTTCGGTAGTTAAAGATATTGATAAATTACCAAGTTTATTCCCTGATAGATATAAATCATTCAATATTTTAGAACAATCTGATAATCACATACTAACTGAAGAGATCGTTTCCATATCAGGAAAAGAAATAAAGCAGAAGGTAAAACACATCTTAGAACCAAATAGAATGCTCAAAAGTGAAATTATAGAAGGGGATACAAAAGGTACGATTTTGATTATAGAATTAAACCCAAAATCTAATTCAAGCACAGAAATAAAGATAAATGCGGATCTTAAATTTGGAAAACTTGGAACAGTATTTGGTATTTTTGCCAAACGTAAAATAAAAAATGAAATTGATCATATTATTGATCAATTTTCCAAAACATAATTGAACTCAAATTAATTATGAATGGCTAGTCAAGATTTAGCTGATAGCAAAATTTAGATTTTTATTGAGCTCATTACCATAATCCTTGATTGCTCAAACTACATATTTGTACCAACATTTTTTCCATACAAACAGTCAAATTACGAACCCGATTTACTGCGTCTACCGATTGTTGAGTCATGGAATTTATTAGAGATTGTGCTGCATCAAATACTAGATCAAAGATAATAGTAATTCCTGGAAAATTTTATACTAGCACCTAAAATAATTCAAAAATCATCATTAATCAGATTATTGGTTTGGCTGGATTTCTCTAATACTCAAATTCTTGAAATCCCAGATCAAATTATCAGATCTGAATGTAGCAGTAGATCCTGAATCAGTAATTATAGAGTCCTTATCTTTGGAACATTCAGGATCAAAAAAAACTGAGTCTCCCGTCTTTGCGTACCATCCTCCATCATCAACTAGATCGGTAACTTTAACCCAATAGTTAGTATTTGTGTTGTCTAGATACGATTCTAATTTTACCTCCGAATTATTTACGTTATAAATTATTACCTTCCATCCAACCCACCTATCAATTAATGAATTGGTAATTTTGTTTGATTGTCTTTCGTCTGTATATCCACCCACAAACCATAGTTCTTTTTTCCAGCCAACTTTACCATTGTCATAAAGACCTCCCATATAGGCTGTTGCCTCGCAAGGGGTTTTTTGATTATGTTTTCCACCTCGGGCATACCAAGTTAGGTCATTCTCTATCACCTTATTGCTACTATTTTCAATCACCGAATTGATCTTTGCGTATCCCGTCATTTCGACATTCTTCCAGTTTGTTTGTCCATCTAATGTCTCAACATTCATCCTAACTACTGGAGCAGAAATTCTCCAAGAACCATCGACTTGCCTAGTAAGATTTGGATTAAACGTAATTGAAAAATTTTCATCATCTTTTGGATTATCCATATTTACATACCACTCCCTACCATTTTCTTTAGTTGGATAAATTTCTCTAATCCCAAACTTATCATATCCTACTTTATCTTGGTCAGATGCAAGAGCATATGAATTCATTGAATAAAAAATTGGCAGATCAGATTGTAAAAAATAAATTGAAAGTACTACAAATAAACTATAAGCAACAAAAATAATTTTCATGATTTAAATACCAAGAATTACAAAACATAGTACAATGTCAAGTTTTTTATTTGTTTTTGATAATCTTATTTTACCTTTTAGGGAGTTCATATTGATGAGAAATTTCTAGGATTATTCGTCTACAAGATACCGTAGCAAGTAAAAATATTTCAACAATTCATTAAGTAGAATAAAATTAATATCACTTCTACGACCTTGTATTTCTCATTTATATGTTAAATTAGAGCGTATTTAAATAGATTATAAACATTTGAGCACGAGTATCTATACCCAACCTTATGGACTATGATCCATCCATCCATGGCTAGTGATACTATATTGAAACTTTGGTTTAATAAAAATCTCGCATAGAAAATGAATATGATAAGATTGTAGAAAGGTTTTTTTCATTGCCAACCCCGGACTAGCACCATTGGCCATATCTGGTTCTGTTCTGAGAATTTTTACCATGTATTCTATTATCTG
>JAATVM010000154.1 GCA_014523495.1 Nitrososphaerales archaeon TH1920 | reverse complement strand
ATACTGCACCAGCTACCAATACCGATACTGCACCAGCTACCAATACCGATACTGCACCAGCTACCAATACCGATACTGCACCAGCTACGGGTAATGTTAAAGAAAACAATTTGATTAATGAACTTGTGAAAACAGGAAAGTTCACAGAAGCTGAAGCCAAAGAATTCGTAACAAAGTCGATGCAGGATGGAACCGCTGGTACTCCTTCTGATGGTACGACTACCACTTCTACTTCCGATACCGGCACATCCACAGATACCGGAACCGCTGGTACATCAACTTCCGATGGTCCCACGACTTCTAATACAGATACCAATACTAATGTTTCTCCGTCCTCAAACACTCAAGATAACACTCAGTCCTCAAACACTCAAGATAACACTCAGTCCTCAAACACTCAAGATAACACTCAGTCCTCAAACACTCAAGATAATAATAATGGTGTGCCCTCTAATACTAGCGCAAACAACCCTGAAGATTATGATGATCTCAACGAACTAGTAGATGACATAAAAAATCGTGTCGTAGCTGATGAAGACATAGCTTTGAATGCTTTCCAAGATTCAGGTGCCTATCAAGGGGCAGATCAAGAAACGCAAGATTGCATAGACCTAGCAGGAAAAATAGGAGATAATCTTACTGATCGGGAAATAGTGCACTGTTCTGAAGATACAAACTATTTCCAGAACCAAATATCCAATAATGCCAATAACAACAATGCCGCTGACAATAACAACAATGCCGCTGATGATACCGGTAACTAGTATCTTCTGTACTTTTTTTATTTATTTCTAGAATGTAATATCTTCCCTCCAAAAAACTTGCATAACCAATTAGCTGTTTTATATTCCGATTCTGATAGTTTTCTGAAGTTCCTATGCTTTCAAATATTCATGAAATTCCTTGACATTAGTAGCATTAGAGGATTAGGAATGCTATCAATATCTCCTAAGGTGGCAGATAACTTCATTACCATTTTTGAATTTCACTCCAAGTAGTATTTACTCTATATTCAAAAGTATAAGAATCCGTACACTTACCCGGTTCGGTGGGATTCAATACACTAGTGTATTAACTTCATTTCCGGAGTATAATATATAATTGGACAACTTCATCTTTGTTGTCTACTTCTTAGACGCACTCAGCCTACTCGTCAGTGTCTTCTTTGCCCTCACCTTCTTCACCTTCTTCACCTTCTTCACCTTCTTCACCTTCTTCACCTTCAGTTACGACTCCTGTCATATTCTCAAGTTGATCCGACGCTTGTTCTACTAGTTTTAGCGCCTGGGTATTATTGGCACTGTCTATTGCTTGCATTGCCTGATTAAGATAATCCTTTACCTGTTCTACATCTGTTGTGTTTTGAGCATATGTCATCGAAATAGTACCAAAAGTCAAAGCTACTGTTACTACAGCAATTAGTATAATGCTGAAGGGCAAAACTGTACTGGTTTTCATGTGGAAAAATAGTAACTAAATGATAAATAAGAATTTCGGTACAGCGGTCTCAGAGCTAAAGGAAAAATTAGTCCTCAAACATTGAAGTTTTGTTCTGCGTAAGTAGAACTACCGATTACACCTTTGGAAGTAAGTCTGACATAAAATCTCCAAATCTTTCATATATTTCCTTATGCTCTGGAGGATAATTTGTGCCGAGTAAGTTTGCTACTAGATCACCACTTTTAGCTATTTGCCTGAAGATATCTTTTTCCGTAATTATGCCAATCATTCTATTATCGCTGTCTACGACTATGAGTCTTCTAATATTATTAGTATTCATCTTATCCATGGCTTTTTTGAGAGAGACTGTCGGTTCGATCGTAATTACTGGTTTGCTCATCATATTCCGTAATGGCATTTCGTTTAACCAGGGTTCAAGCTCGCCCAATATACGCACAATATCTCTTTCTGTAATTATTCCAACAGGTTTCATGCTAGCGTCCCCGAGTTCTACTATAACAACACAACCAATTTTATAATCATGCATAATCTTACATGCCGCCATCATATTTTGCTCGGCGGTCACCTTTTTCACATTGGTACTCATATTGTCAGAAACCAAAAGGGAGTCCATACTCATGGATAATGTATTGCATCTGACACTATTTTACTATTACGAGTAAGGAGTTATATCTGGCCACTACACTCTGAAATTAATTTTTATCTCACTAGATAAGTCGTTGGATCCCCGGGCTTCATAAAACTAGTAAAATGTTTTTTTTGTGCTATCCCAAGTTATAATATCTTTCTTCCCAAGAAGACTGTGATCAATTTTAATGGTTGATTTTATAAAATGTTTGTGTTAATTTATAACAGTTAACTGCTTTCACCACGTCAGATCTCGTCTTTAAGTATTAAGCCGACTCGCCTTTGGGTCAATTGGATTCCTATTATAATTTTGTTCGGGAGAACTATGCCAAGAGCAATGCCGGCTAAGTCGAACCCCCTTATCTTTTTTCGCACTTTTATCATCTGACATAATTGCATTTTGTCCCTACGAAACTTATCTCTGCTACTTTCCCTATTTCAACCCTAGAGAAAGGATCTTGTTCGAATCGAGTGTATACTTAAAAGTTAGAATATGTATATTTCTTTGATGACGCTAACTGTCAGTGACTTTATGACAAAAAGATTAGAATCTATTGAAGAATCAAGCTTCCTTCAAGAAACAGCAAAGAAAATGAAAGACAAGAATGTGAGTTCATTACTAGTTATTGATGCAAGTAACAGACCAATCGGTATAGTTACTGAGCGCGACATAGTTAGAAAGCACTGTATTAATGACCTTCGGACTAGTGAAGTTACAAATAGAGAAATAATGTCTTCTCCTCTTATTACTATTGATTATAGGTTATCGGCATCAACCGCAGCTGATTTAATGTTAAAAAATAATCTAAGGCATCTTCTTGTAATCGACGAGAAATCAGATGATGTAACCAAACCCCTTGGTATGGTTACTCCACTTGACTTTGCAAAGGTTGGAGAATATTCAAGGGATGATGAGGATAAAGACAGGATTGAAACGATATTAGAATATTATATTTAATTAGTAATGCTCAAACACCAAAATAGTCTTATATTTAAATGCTTGATATATATCTCGTCGGACTAGACTTTTTGAAGCGCGTTCATGAAGTTTAGGTAGGCTCGCTGTGTGTAGTTAATTCGTAAAGTCACTAGGAATGTTAATTATATCTGGACTGGACCACACCAGAAATTATACTTTTTTTAGGCAAGCAAAGCAAGATAATACCAATCCAACTACCTAATTGCACGTTGAGCAAGTTATTAGTTTTACGTTGCGGAAGCTCGAATCGTCGGTCTTGTCAACAGGGACTTATTTTCCTTTTAACGTATGAAAATATTCTTGCCTTTCAGCTGCTATGTTCAAGATATCTGTCTTTGTTATAAGGCCCTCGATTTTTCCAATAGCATTAGAAAGAAAGACCATATTCATTTTTCTTTTTACCATTTCATTTAGAGCTTCGTATGCATTCTTGGTAAAGTCCATAACTATTAGATTATCTCTAGGGATCATCACATCATCTACAAGGGTGTATTGTCTTTTGTGCTCTGAAATATGACTCACCATAGGAAGAGTTATCATTCCTAACAAAGAACCTGAATCATCGATAACTGGAAAGGTAGTTTTCATATGAACTCCAAAATAATTTGTGAATACATCATACAAGTTTGTGCCCTTCCTTACAGCAATTATATTGGTATTCATGATATCTCGAAGGGTTACGGCAGAAAGAATTGAACCAAGTTCTTTTTGTTGCATATATGATTGGGCTCCCGTATTAAGAAACCAACCTATGAGTAATATCCAGAGCCCTCCAACAAAAGTTTGAGTTATGATTATAAAGAATCCAATTCCCATTAGGGCGTAGGATATGAGTATACTTATTCTTACTACGCTCTTTGTGGCTACATCATAATCCCTATTCCATTTCACTAAGGCGGCTCTGAGTATTCTGCCACCATCCAAAGGAAAAGCGGGTATTAGATTAAAGGCACCTAACATGATATTTATGAAGGCACCATAAGATAGAACTACATCTATAGCCCGCAATGTCATCGATGTGCTACTACCAGAAATACTTTCAATTATAAAACTGAATACGGAATATATACCGGCTAAACCGAAGCTAGCAAGAGGACCTACAACTGCTATCTTAAATTCCTTCTGAAACTCCTTTGGTTCTTCCTCAATATCAGAAACGCCGCCGAAAATGAATAATACAATCTGTCTTACTTTGATCCCGTATCTAGTCGCCAAAATCGAGTGCGCCAGTTCGTGCAGCATTACGGAACTGAACAATACAATAGCCCCTATAACACCGATAGACAAGTAAATCACAAAGTTTAGTCCTGGAAGTGATATCGGAATAAGGTGTGCTGACAGCGACCACGTTACCAACACAAATATTATTATGAAAGTATAGTGAATTTTAATCTTAATTTTCTTAACCTTTGCTATCGTAAGTGACATTGAATTGCGTGTGGTGACATTGGTAATAAGTGCTATGGTTTTGATAAGACCTTCTGCCATGTATTTCTAAGAATCCAGCTTTCACTAGTTATCTCTTCTTCAAATGGTTACTGAAAATTCATCCATTCTTTCACAGCGCTATATGCTTCAGGGGTCATAAATGTAAAGTATTCTTCAGGTCAAATATCTAGGAGTTCTATGGCAAAGAATTTGTTCGTCAGGCGGTCGAGACACGTATGTTACTATCCTCTAGGATCGTTGGAATGTTAACAATTATCAAATTATTCTTCATTGTTGTTTCATAATATTAGTATATAATATTTACAATAAGGGTTTTGAAAACATGTAAATTTTATATCGGGTTCAGTGGGAATCATTTTGGAATTTCACCCAAGTCCGAATAGTTGACTGCTTTAAATGTAATCCTGGGTCTGGTCTGTCATCCCATTCACTCTGAAGGAACTACTACCAGCTGTCCTTTGATTTGAGGATCAGTTGTTGAGTAGAAGGAGTAATTGCCAGGCGTCAGATTTTCAGTAACATATTCTACAAATCCCCTTGGTTTAATAATGTCAGTATTAAAGAATTTTCCTGCCATAGGATCGTCAGGACCCGATCCACTGGTAATAGAATGGTCTGATGTGGCATTATTTGCTATTAGTATCTCACCGCCTACTCTTATAGTAACGGTATGAGGTTGGTAAAACACACTCTTGTTCTGATCTTCGTTTATCATAATTACAGCTTCAACAGGGCTAGCATCTACATCACTGTGGAAGGTGCGAACACCAGTCGTCACATTCTGTGCATAAGAACTGTGGAAGATAGGAAGGATCAACACTACGCCTAAGATCACCATCAGAATAAACAGGGATTTTTTCATCCATCCAGTTAACAAACTTTGCAGATTTAATCTTTATGCAAATATGACAAATTCCTCAGTCATTTTCTTTATTTTGACCAGTATCATTTGTTACAAATTAAGCTGGATCTTACACGGTGGGAACAATGTCTAATTTCACAATAGTTCAGTTGATACGGACATTACTCTGCTAATAATTCAGTCGATGAATCTACAGATATGTCTCTTGTATTCATTTCGTTGTGCGCGCTTAAGATTGCAGATACATAGGATTATTTACATCCAATAAGAAAAGCATATGAGTATAGTAATTAGAGTCCAGGCGATAAATGCAAACTTTACATACTCCTAGAGCGAGCAAGATACTAGACAAGACGGTCTTAAAAGGTGTCGAAGAAATGAGCACGGTTAGAAAGCATAGTTGGCACGCTCTGAATGAGGAACAGATTATACACTCTTTGCGGACAAGCGTGGATGGTCTAACCCAAGAAGAAGCAAATAAAAGATTAGATATATTTGGTCTTAACGAAATCAAAGAAACAAAGAAACTTTCTAGAGTCACCCTTTTTGCGAGGCAGTTGAAAGAACCGCTCATAATGATCCTGCTTGCTGCAACTACAATCTCTGCTCTTATAGGTGAAATAGTTGATGCGATTATCATTATTGCAATAATACTAATCACAGCTTTTGTGGGTTTTATTCAAGAATACAAATCTGAACGGTCCATTGAAGCATTGAAGAAAATGACTTCCCCTAGGTGCCGTGTCATTCGTGATAATGCAGAAATAATTACTGAGGTTAGAGAGCTCGTGCCTGGTGATATAATTATCATTTCTGCAGGGGACATTGTTCCTGCAGACGGATACATTATTGAAGCCTTTAATCTAGAGGTAAATGAATCCCCACTGACAGGTGAATCATTTCCGGTATCAAAGTACCCTACAGAGTCCCCTAAAGAGACCCCCATTGCAGAAAGGAAAAATATACTGTATACGCTTACTACGGTCACTTCAGGTAGAGGAAAAGCCATAGTGTTTGCAACTGGCATCGATACTGAATTAGGAAAAATAGCCAGTGCAGTACAAAGCATAGACGTTCAAAAGACACCGTTTGAGTTGAAGATCTCACATATAGCGAAGCTACTCAGTTTGATCATGCTTATAGTTGCATCCTTGGTCAGTATTCTAACTTTTACCAGAGGATATGGAATATTCGATACCTTTGTATGGGGGATAAGTCTTGCTGTGGCAGCTGTTCCAGAAGCATTACCTGCAGTTATAACAGCATCTCTGGCTATCTCTACATCCCGAATGGCTAAACAAAATGCAATAGTCAAACATCTACCGGCAGTGGAAACATTGGGTTCAACAACTATAATTTGCAGCGACAAGACAGGAACGTTAACCACGGGACAAATGACTGTAAGGATGATATATTTGTATGACAAATTTGCCAATGTGACTGGTGCGGGGTATACTTTAGATGGTAATCTTGATGCTTCTCATATCAATGCAACCCATTTAGATCTGATGGCTAAGGGTTCTGTTTTATGTAATGATGCTAATGTATGGATGGATAATGGCGATGTAAGGGTGAGTGGAGACCCTACAGAAATTGCAATGCTGATATTTGCATACAAACTGGGATTTACAAAGGCCAAGATGGATTTAGAATTGCCTCGAACACAAGAATTATCCTTTAGCTCGGAAAGAAAAATGATGAGCACAATTCATAAGTTAGACTGCAACAAGTTTGAAGTCTTTACCAAAGGTGCATCTGAGGTCGTGATTGGTCGGTGCGATAAGATTCTAGTTGAGGGTAACCCTTTGGTTTTTTCCGATGCCAATAAGGATAGAATTATAGCTGCACATGATGAAATGGCAAAGAGAGGATTAAGAGTTTTGGCTCTAGCCTACAAACAGGTGTCAGAAAGTGTTTTATCAAACGAAAATGTCGAATGTAATCTTTTATTCCTTGGGCTTATAGGGATGATGGATCCTCCACGGACAGAAGTCATAGGTTCTATTGCACAATGCAAAAGCGCGGGCATAAATGTTGTTATGATAACCGGAGACCATATGCTCACTGCTGTCGCTGTAGCAAGGGAGATCGGAATAATCGATGATACCACAAAGTGTGAAGAGATGGCATTATCTGGAAAAGAGCTAGAGCTGATGGATGTCAGATCCTTAAGCGAAAAAGCAGATTACATCAAGATTTATTCAAGGGTGTCACCAGAACACAAACTCAAGATTGTAAAGGCATTGAAGAATAAAGGGCATGTTATTGCTATGACCGGTGACGGAATTAACGATGCTCCTGCGCTAAAAGCAGCTGATATTGGAATTGCAATGGGAATAACAGGTTCTCAAGTAGCAAAGGAATCTGCATCTATAATACTTGCTGATGATAACTTTGCGACAATTGTTTCTGCAATAAAGGAAGGCAGAAGAATTTTTGATAATGTTAAAAAATATCTTGTTTATCTATTGTCTGTAAATTTAAGTGAAATAATAATACTGGCGTTCTCAGGTATAGTGGGATGGCCGCTTGTGTTACTGGCTAAACACATACTTTACATCAATCTTGCAACCGATGGATCTCCGGCTATCGCACTTGGTCTAGAACCTCATGAGCCAAACATTATGAAAAGAAAGCCAAGAAATCCAAAAGAAAGTGTATTCTTTGGCATGAACAGATGGCTGATACCAATTCCAATTATCCTCGCAGTGACCTCATTACTGCTATTTGTATATGTTCTACAGGTTAATGGATGGGGTTCTACCTTTGCTGTTGAAAAAGGCAGAACAATGATTTTTGCTGTAATAGTATTCTTTGAGCTATTCTTTGCGCTGTCCTGTAGATCATTTACCCACAGCTTACACAAGCTCGGATTCTTCAGCAACAAAATACTACTATATTCACTGTTAGGCGAATCGTTTGCCATTCTTTTTATCATGAACTATCCACCCGTGCAAACGCTGTTCGATTTCGTGCCGTTACAATTAGATGATTGGATTATTGTGTCCATACTAGCCACATTCGGGTTTCTGTATTCAGAAATAATAAAGCTTATTAAAAGAACAAAGGCATAAGATGATAATATTTAAGTTAGTAACAAGCTTCATTTTATATTATTTTATAATGTTTAATTGATT
>JAATVM010000153.1 GCA_014523495.1 Nitrososphaerales archaeon TH1920 | reverse complement strand
CCAGCAGCTGATGTCATATTAGTCAAATTGCCAGCAGCTGATGTCATATTAGTCAAATTGCCAGCAGCTGATGTCATATTAGTCAAATTGCCAGCAGCTGGTACGGTTAATGCAGCATCGGATAATGTAACATTGGTAGTTAGATTAGCTAAAGGTGCCGTTATACTTGAAGAATTTATGGTTCCTTCGACCAGTTTACCGTCGATAACACCTGAAGGTTCTGTTGAGTTTAATAACGATACAAGCACTTGACCATTTTCTGATGTATCGCCTTTGTACAAAGATGCACCTGTAACATTATCTAGGGATGTAACATTAATCTGATACGTAAGACTACTATCGTTACCAAATACAAGAGCACTACCATAAGATTCGCTGAAAAGAGGAGGTACTTCTGCTTCGCCCGTTAGATTTGCACGAAAAGTATTTTGTGCAAAAGCTGTATTGCTCATCAAAATAAACGTCCAAATAGTCACAATAATAGGGGCTGAATATCTTAAATTATTCATGTTTATTGTTTAATTATCCCTTATAAAAAAATTATGAAATCTAATAATATGTGAACATAAATAAAAGACTATTGAAAATTAGCACGTTTTGATAAATACCTAATAAAAATAATTAGACTATAGCCATGTTTTCATTACTATTTTTAGTAATTAATTGAGTTAAATATACCCCAGTAATCATGAATAGTTAACCCCGATTTCATACAGGGATTTCTGCTTACAAATTAGTCTATTTCTAACATTTGTCTTAATGAATCAATCAATCCATCTGCGTATCCAACTGACAATATAGCTAATTCCTTTTTCCCTTGTCTCAAAAATTGAACTGCATCATCCAAATAAAATTCTGCATTATCCAATAATTCCAATTGAACTTTATTTTCCTTATTTGAACCAATAGTATCTCTAATTTGTTTTATTTCCTTGCGAATCATTGGTTCATATTTATTCAGCATATGAGTGGAAACACTTTTTATCCCACTAGTATTATCCGTAGGTGCATCAATAACTTCAGTCAAATTTAATATTGCTTCTTCTTCTGTAAAATGAAATTTGGCAGGGAAAATAATGGAATGTGGGCCTCTTCCATATTCTAGCTCTAGCAGAGATTCAATTCTTCCACTTACAATTTTTTGGTCATCAGTGCCAATTCTGGAAACAACAATCAAAAAAGAATCTTTCGAAACAATTTCATATGTGATGTCGTTCTCAACTTCGAGTAATTTGGACATGACATAGTTCGGTTTCAAGAAAAATATAGAACCATCCTCAGCTTGTCGATATTCAGTTAAGATAATAGTATGACAATTTAATATTAGGTTGTTAAAAATGGTAGAATATACGCTTATTCCAGATTGCTTTTCTTCCATCATTGTAACTAGTTTACCTATTTTGTAGATTTGTAAACCACATTCACCGATAAGAGATGTTATTCCAGAAGCGGCATGTAGCACCTTTACCTCAATGTTATTTTTTACTGCTCTTACTCTTAATTCTGAAAAAGTTGTTGCAATAGTTGGATCTCCATAACTTATCAATCCAACATTCAGTATCTTTGATTCATCCAATATTTGTCTTCCATCTTCTACAAACCATCTTTTTACAATTTCGATCTTTTTTTCTGGTCTTAGAGCTGATTTGAGAAACCCAATAAAGTTGTCAGTAATTGGTGATGTAAATCTTTCAACGTATATTCTGTCACAATTATTCAATATCTCAATTGAATTGCATATTTCTAGAGTGTCGTATATTCCTGCTCCAACCAACCACAACATTTCAGTAATTCATTTGGTACCTATATCCTTCTTATTATGGTGTAGCCTTGATGTGTGAAAAAGGGCCCTATTGTAAATTTCTATACTTGTAAGATATGACTGTATCTCGACTCTTTCATCCTTAGAATGGGAAACATGAGGTTCACCAGGTCCGTAAGTTACTACTGGAATCTTTAGGGAATTTCCCAATACGTTCATATCCCCAGTTCCGGTCTTCCTGAGTAATACCGGACGAACTTTACAAACATCTAATATTGAAAGTGAAAGGGCTCTAACTAGAGGAGATGAATGATCAGCTTCAAACGGTTCTGTCATATCTTCAATTCTATAACTGATTTTGACCTTTCTTATTTCGGAAATATTTTTTATTGAGTTATCTAAGGAATCCAATACTTCGAGGCACTTTACCCCATTTGGTACTCTGATGTCAACTGTAATTCTGCATTTCTGGGGAGTGACATTATGACTCGAACCTCCGGAAATTTCTGTAAGACTAAGACTCACAGATTCACTTTTCTTATTGGTTTTGTTATATTTAGATGAAATTTCATTACTGAGCAATTTCCACACTTCATACACTTCTTCGATAGAATTTCTTGACAGCCAGGGAGCACTGGCATGTGCACTATCAAGGACATCGCAGGTAATTCTTAATGCCAGCCTTCCTTTATATGATATAGTGATTTTATCAATTCCGCTAGGTTCTCCAAAAATTGCGTAATCTACAGACAATTTATTTTTGACTAGTTCCTTAATACCTGTAGCATTTCCTTCCTCATCCACAACCCCTGCAAATATTATGGTGCCTCTTTGTTTGAATTCTGAACAGGCAAGGAGCATGGATATAAGAGGAGCCTTGGCATCAGAAGCGCCTCTACCAAATAAGAAACCAGAATCAATTCTAACGGGTATCTGGCCAGGGACGGTGTCCATATGACCACATAAAAGAATTCTAGGATCGCCGCTTCCCTTGGTAGCAATTACATTTCCAACACTATCAATGCTTACTTTTTCAAACCCCAAATCTTCCAGACATTTTTCCTTAATTAGGTAGGCAAGTTGTGCCTCAGATCTGGATGGAGTGTATATTTCAAG
This sequence comes from Nitrososphaerales archaeon TH1920, assembly GCA_014523495.1. Taxonomy (GTDB): domain Archaea; phylum Thermoproteota; class Nitrososphaeria; order Nitrososphaerales; family Nitrososphaeraceae; genus TA-21. The sequence goes on along the minus strand of JAATVM010000153.1, from coordinate 9,714 downwards.
AGACTTTCTCAATAATTCAATAGCATATGAAGAAGAGATCAATTCTGTTAATTATTTATTGGTGGTTACCATGTGGTCTATGATAAGAGAAGGAATATCGATTTCGGTAACTCTTACCGTATTCTTGAACTCTGTAGTATTGTTTACTTCATGTACTAAGAGACCATTTTCATCACTTTCCATCAAGTCAACTCCCAAGATCTCACCTTTCAAAGTCTTAGCTACTTTCAAACAAAGACCTTCCATTTCGTTTGTTACCTTGCAAGCTTCTGCTTTTCCTCCAAGTGCCATGTTAGTTTTCCATTCATTATCTCCTGAATATCTATAAATCGCTGCAACCACTTTATTTCCTACAACAATACACCTAATATCTCTAGGTGGTCTTTTTACAAATTCTTCAAAATAAAATACATGGTATAGCGGATACATATGCTCTCTGTCTTCTATCACTGCTTCTGCTGCCTCTTTATCTTTTAGTAACGCAACCATTCTTCCCCAGCTACCAACTACAGGTTTGATAACCTTTGGATAACCGTTCTTATTTAGAATATCCATGGCCGATTGATTAGAAAAAGCACAGAATGCTTTGGGGATGGCTATACCTGATTTCGCCAATTCCATATGCGTGAATAGTTTATTTCCACACATAATTGCCGTATAAAGAGAATTTATCATCTTTGCTCCAAGCCCTTCAAAAGCTGCAGTCGAATGTAAATTATTATAATAACTTACACATCGCTGTAAGATAATGTCATCACAATAAGTAAATTCATCTTTGTCCAGATCAATTGGATTTTCTCTGCAATTGATGACTTCTAGTTTAATATCTTTTTTTTTCGCTGCATCAATTAATGACTTTTCTTCCCATCGTAGTTGGTCATAAAGAATGAAAAAAGAAGTTTTTTTGTTATTTCCTTTCACTCTCCCCAATCCTCTCCAACGGATTGTGCAGGTCTGATGGCAAAACCATTGTTTGATTTTATTAATTCGTAACTGGCACCGCAATCAGGACATGTCACAATTTCATTTTCCATCGCATCATCGGGAATTTTGATTTCTGCATCACATTCAGTGCATTTTATCATTACTATCTCCTCTACTTTGATAATGCATCGTTAAGTATTTTTCTTTCTAATCTTTCGTCAAGGTATAATTCCAAAATATCTCCCATGCGCAGCTCTTTCAAACCTTTGGCCATTTTTTCTGCCTCAACTCTTGACGTTTCGAGTCCCAATAAAGAGAGCAGATAAGCTGCACCATTCTTACCAGCGAGTTCCCCAAAAACAATTTTTCTCCTATTTCCAACTAAACGAGGTTCAAGTATCTCATACGCTGATGGATTTTGTAAAATTGCAGCCAAGTGTGTCCCTGCTTTATGTTTGTACGCACTTTCTCCAACTATTGGTTTAGATTCTGGGGTTTCCAAGTGTGTATAATCTACTATTGTTCTTGAAAGATCTCTTAACATGTGCAACCTGAAGTCATTAGGAATTCTATAAATGAGAGTTAAAGCAACTGCTGTTTCTGCCAGAGATGGAATTCCAGTTCGCTCCCCTAGTCCATCAATAGTTGTATGAATTTGAGTAGCTCCTGCTTCACAACCCGCAAGTGCATTTGCAAGTGCAAGTCCTACATCATTATGACAATGAACATCAAGCGATGAAACGTTGGTATCGATATTCTCATGCACCATCTTAACCAAGTTGTACATTCCTTGTGGACGCATTATTCCAACCGTATCCGGAATGCTTATTCTTTCAATGCCTCGTGAATTCATTTCTTTGCACATTTCAAGTAGGAATTGAGGATCCGTTCTACTTGCGTCTTCCATTGTAAAACGAGATTTTAATCCATGTGATTTTATGTAGTCTGCAACTTCAAGAGCTCTAATTTTGGCCTCCTCTCTTGATATCTTTAGTTTTGTAGCAAGATGGATGTCTGAAATGCCCATATAAGTTGCAACCCACGTTGCATTACAGTCAAGTGCTACTTCTACATCGGATTTTAACGCCCTTACGTGGGCCAAAATATCTGCACCAAGACCTTGTTTGATTATCGTTTTAGTTGCTTCGAAATGATCATGGGAGACAACCGGACTAATTTCTATTTGATTTACACCAAACGAATCTAATAACCAAGCAATCTGAATTCTTTGTTTATTCGTAAATGAAATTCCAGGATGTTGTTCACCCTCGCGAAGTGTTGAATCGAGTATACTGATCTTTTTCTCTGTTGTTGTTTGATTATATATGTTCGCAAAATGATTTGGATCATCTGAATTTAGCGACATTTTCACTGAATTAGTGCTTATTTCGAATATAATATAAATCTTTTCGGCAATTTAATAAGATTATTTTGTTAAGTAAGTGTTCTCAGAATAATCACGGTATCCGTATCAGATACACCTTCGATCCTTCTTATATCGTCAATACTACTGTTTATTTCATTTATTGATTTGGCTGATATTATTACTGCGATATCATATTGACCAGTTATTTCATAGATAATCTTGACACCCGCAATGTTTTGAAGTTTAGATGCGACAGAGTTTGTATCAGTAGTTGAACTTACAGAAAGTAGTGTTATGGCGCTGGTTTTTTTACTAGCATTTTCTTCAATTGTAAATCTAGAGATTGAACCATCATCAATCAAATTCTTAATCCTTCGTCTTATTGCAGATTCTGATAATCCCAATTCTTTTCCTATATCTACAAATGATTTTCTGGAATCCAATCGTAAGATCTCAAGGATCCTCTGATCAAACTCATTAATTTTTGACATTACGCCTCTTCTCCTCGAGACTCAAAATTTTATCCATTATTTCAATAGCTCTGCTCACCTGTTCTTTCTTCATCACTAAAGGTGGGAGGAGCCGTATTATTGTTCTTCCTGAATATAACATTAAAAGTCCATTTCTTATACCATCCATCAATATATCTCTTATATCAAAACGTGATTCTAATGCAAGCATCATGCCCATCCCTCTAACATCTCTGATGATGGGATGTTTTTCCTTTAACTCGATAAGGTTCTTTTTAAAATAAGTGCCTGTATCTGAAGCCTTTGTTACTAAATCTTCCTTTATTATTGTGTCTATTGTAGCACTCCCAGCAGAACACGTAATTGGATTTCCAGCAAATGTTGAAGAATGTTCCCCCAAATTCATACACTTTGCTATTTCGTCTTTGACAAATGTTACTCCTGTAGGAATCCCTGAGGCAATACCTTTTGCGATACACATTATGTCAGGTGCAGTAGTCCAATTTTGACCTGCCCACATTTTTCCAGTTCGTCCAAGCCCAGTCTGTATTTCATCAAAGATTAAAACTAATTTTTTTTCAGTGCATATTTCTCTTACTGCTTTCACATACCCATCTGGAGGCATAATTATACCAGATTCTCCTTGAATTGGTTCAAGAATTACAGTTCCTATACTTTCATCAATAGCATCAATAAGAGACGATATATCACCAAAAGGAACAAATTTTATTCCTTCCAATAATGGGTTAAAGGATTTACGGTATTTGGAATTGTACGTCACAGATAATGCACCAAAAGTTTTTCCATGATAGCCACCATACATGGAAATTATTCCGCCTTTTTGTGAAAATTTACGTGAAAATTTTAATGCAGCTTCTATGGATTCAGCTCCACTATTACTAAAGAAAATTCTGCTTAGGTTCTCTGGTGCTATTGAATTTAATTTTGAGAGAAACTGAAGTCTACTATCGTTATAGGTGGACATATGACAGACCATAAGTTTGTTCATTTGCAAAGTTATTGCCTTTATTACATCTTTATTGCAATGCCCTATGATCGCTACACCGTAACCTCCCATACAATCAATGTATTCTTTTCCATCAGCATCCCATATTGTTGCACCTTGTGCTCTTTCAACAGTAACAGGAAATCTTTGATATAGATTTATTAAAAAAGAATCTTCATTAGGAATCAATTTGAAATCACCGTACAATCCTTATGACTTATTGCACTGGTAATCGGATTGGATACTCGTCCTGATGAGATTATCACTTCTTTGGCCCCTAGTGATAGGGCTTCTGTACTTGCCAATATTTTTTTTTCCATTCCAAACCCTATTTTTGGGAGGCACTCTCTTGCTTGACTACTGGTAAGATTTTTTACGAGTTTGTCATCTAAATACAAACCATTTACGTTAGTAAGAAAAATTACTTTATCAGCCTTTAAGTTTCCAGCTATATACGCTGCAGCCCTGTCTCCATCCACGTTCAAAAATTCATAATTCTCACTAAGTGCTATGGGTGATATCACTGGTAAATAACCTTCATCCATCAATGTGTTCAATAGCGTAGTTTCAACGGAACTAATTTTCCCAGTATATCCACCTTCGATAATCATCTTGCGTCCTTTTTCATTTAAGACGGTTAATTTAGTTTTTCTTATTGCCTTCAAAATATTATCATCTATTCCTGAAATTCCTACCGCTCTTATTCCTGCTTGTATTAGCATCCTGACAATTATCTTATTAATTTTTCCAGACATAACCATAGTGTAAATTTCAGCTGTTTCTTTATCTGTGTATCTACTTCTTATACCTCCAGGGGAAACGATAAATCTCTGTTCTTTTCCAAGCTTTGTGGCTATATTGGTGACTTCATTACCTCCGCCATGAACTAACACCATTTTTTCATTCAATGAAATTTGATGTATATCTTCGATTGTGGAAGGATGCAAGTCATAAAGTACACTTCCACCAAACTTTATGACTATCATACCGGTGTTAATGGTGTGTACTTTAATCCATCAGTTTCATTATAACCACACATAAGATTCATATTTTGTATGGCAGAACCTGCAGCGCCTTTCATCAAATTATCTGAAGCTGACAGAGCCACGATACGGTTAGTATTTTCGTCCATATCAAAGCCAACATCACAGAAGTTAGAACCTACCACAAATTTAGGATCTGGGAATTTGTAAAGCCCTTTTTTGTCTTTTATCAATCTAATGAAAGGTTCATCTTTGTAAGAATTTCTATAAGCTTTCCATAACTCAATTTCTGAAATTGGTGCGTTAAGAAATACATGATTTGTTGTTAATATTCCTCTTACCAGATTAACTGCATGAGGACTCATACTTATCTTAATTTTTTCACCTGATACAATGCTTAGTTCTTGTTCAATTTCACCTGTATGTCTGTGTTTGGAAGGTTTGTATGGTCTAATAACACCATACCTCATTGCATGATGAGTACCTGGACTATCAGTAGAACCTGCACCAGACGATCCTATCTTAGCATCTACTATTATATGACTAGTATCAATTAATTTATTCTCCATCAAAGGGTTCAATGCCAAAATTGACGTTACTGCCATACATCCAGGACATGAGACTAATTGTGCATCCTTGATTTCATTTCTATGTAACTCTGGTATTCCGTATACAGATTTAGAAAGTAAATCAGGGAATGGGTGTTCCCATCCATACCATTTAACATAGTCATCAGCATTCTTCAGACGGTAGTCCGCTGACAGGTCAATTATCTTTATTCCCGTATCATATAGATCCTTGACAATGTTTAACGCATTACCGTGTGGAACCGATACAAATACCAAATCGCACTGTTTCACCAACTTGTCTAATTCCATGGATGAAAATGTGAGATTTATGAAACCCTTTAGACTAGGATGTCTTCTATGAACATACTCTCCTGCATTCTGTCTAGAGGTACACACACTTAATTCAACATCCGGATGAACAACAAGTAGTCGTAAGAGTTCACCACCAACATATCCTGAAGCGCCAATTACACCTACCTTCATATCAAATTCTTCCTTTAACAAAATTTCTATTGTGACATCTTATGAATTTTGTTATCAAAGACAAAACATTCGATTATTCAATTGACAAATAAATATAGAACTTCATCGATATGTAAATCTATTTCGTAGACCTCCTTACCAGATAGTCCGTCATAGCACCAGCAATGTCAGATTTACAAACAGCTGAAGCTCCCCTAAACTCTACAGTATTGTTTACCTCATGCACTAAATATCCTCTTTCTCTATCTTCCATGAGATCCACCCCCAAAATGCCGCTACCGATGGCCTTCGACGCTTTTAATACGATTTCTTGTAATTGTGAAGTCAATGGGGCTTCTTCTGTTCTGCCGCCCATCGCAACATTGGTACGCCACTCATTTTCAGAAGAATGTCTATAAACAGATGCAACAATCTCATCTCCAACCACGATGCATCTTATATCGCGAGACGGACGATCTATCAATTCTTGGAAATAATAAATTCTAGAGAATGAATTATCATTATCTTGTCTTGTCTCTAACAGCATTTCGGCCATTGATTGATCTTTTATTTGGTAAATACCACGTCCCCATGAACCAATTATTGGTTTAACTACCAGGGGATACCCTAAATTTTTCATACACTCTCTTGCTGATTCCGTGCTAAAAGCAAAAGTAGTCTTTGGTGTTGGTACATTATTCTTTTTTAAAACCATTGAAGTGATTAGTTTATTACCACAGATCTCGCTAACATTATATGAATTTACAACAGATAATCCTGTCTGTTCTAGACAATAAGTTAAGTGTAAGCCTCTGTAATAACTAATCACACGCTGTAATATTATGTCACCAAATACTGGGTCATGTTTACTTGATTCAGTATCAAATATTAATGATTTCCCGTCCACTAGAGTAGCGTCGAAGCCTTTTTCTTTGATCTTGTTATATATTTTTTTTTCTTCAAATCTTATTTTATCATAAATTATGCATATTCTAATCAACTATTGTCCCCAGTCTTCTGCGACTGATTCAGCCTCTTTCATCTCGACAGATTCTTGATTTTTAGATATAATTTCAAAATCGGTACCGCAATCTGGGCATGTTATAATTTCACCAACCATGGAATCCTGAGGTATAGTCAGCTCAGCACCACAATCTTTACAATCTTTTTTCATTTTCTATTTTTCTCCCTTCCTTTCTGTAGATAAAGTCTTTGATAATCTATTGGCAATAACTGTTTCCATTCCCCATAACTCTATAAAACCTTTTGCAAGGTTTTGATCAAATATGGACTCTGAGGCATATGTCGCAAGTGTCTGTCTGTATAATGAATTTGTAGATTTTCTTCCAACTACTTTTAACGATCCATTTTGCAATTTCATTCTTACTTTTCCGGTAACTCTATTTTGAGTTGCCTCTATAAACCTATCCAAGTCTTCTCTAAGAGGATCGAACCATAATCCAGAATAAACCATCCAACTCCATTGATTATCCACAATCTGCTTAAACCGTAATTCATGCTTGGTTAAAACTAGTTGTTCCAAATCTTTGTGAGCTTCTATTATAGTGTGCGCTGCAGGGGCTTCATATATTTCTCTTGTCTTGATTCCAACAACTCTGTCTTCAATATGATCAATCACACCAACTCCATGTCTACCCGCCTTGATATTCAAATATGTAATTATGTCCCTCAAACTCATTTTTCGATTGTCAACTCCTACGGGTGTTCCATTTTCAAATTCTAGTTCTAAATATTCGGCAGGAATATTCTCAAGTTTAACCAAACTAAAAATTTCTTCAGGAGGTTCAAGCCAAGGATCCTCCAATATTCCTGCTTCTATAGCTCTCCCCCACATATTTGTGTCCGTACTATATTTTTTAATTTCTTCTTTAAGTGGAACATTGTTTTTTTTAGCGTATTTGATTTCGAGATCCCGTGTAAGGTTCATTTCCCTTATAGGTGCGATAATCTTGATACTTGGATCTATACACGACATTGAAATATCAAATCTAACTTGATCATTTCCTTTTCCAGTGCATCCATGTGCTACTGCGGTTGCATTCTCCTGAGCAGCTATCTTCATTATTTTATCTGCGATTAAAGGACGTACTAACGCAGTAGCAAGAGGGTATTTTCCTTGATAAAGACCATTTGCCTTTATTGATCTGCTAACATATTTTTCTGCGAATTCCTTTTTTGCTTCAATATTAATATGCTTTATAGCACCAAGAATTTTTGATTTTTTTCTTATTTCTTCAAAATCATCTTCTTGTCCGCAATCAATAGTAGCTGTAATTACATCCATGTTATGATTATTTTGAAGGTATTTTACACATACAGAAGTATCCAATCCTCCAGAGAAAGCTAAAACGACCTTTTTTTTGGACATAACTAATGCAACCGATATAAGAATAGACTTATATTTTTTGGTTAATCCTAGAATATCTAAAAAATGAAAACTATTAAAATACACGTGATCAATAATCTCTATGCATTATGGGTATAATTTTGAGGAAGTAAAACAAAAGGTATATTCTGCTTTAACTGAAAGCTACGCCGGTCTGTCTGGAATTGAATTAGCATCAAAGACCAAAATAAATCGAATGACTCTAACAAAATACCTGAATCTAATGCTTGCGCAAGGATTAATTAGAAAAAAAAAATTGGAACAGTTAATGTATGGTACTTGGATAAAGAAGCTCCACACATTGAATTTCCTTTAAATATTCACAATTTACAACAAAAATTTTTAGATTGCCTGATTCAAGGAAACGAATCACAGGCAAAAAACATAATTTCTAATTTATTATTTTCAACGATATCAAAGGAGAGAATTTTATTTGATATTATTTTACCAACTTTGAATATAATAAATGACATGTACGACAGAGGAAAAATAAATGAAAGTGAGAGATTATTAATTTTTACTACTGCCTTAGATCTTGCGTTGATGACAAAATTCGTTTCTACAATAGATATTCCGCAACTAAAAGCATACTCGTTAATCGTTTCTGGATCCGAAGAGGCTACTTACCAGGCTAGAATTGCATCTGTAATATTTCATTTGATGGGATGGCATTCTCTGTATTTGGGGAATGTCGAAAATAAGATAGATCCTTTTTTCGATATTGATATTCAAAGGCTTATTATTAAGAAATTAAAAAATGCCGATGGATTAGCGGCAATCCTGATATTTTCTTTTAATGCAAATACCTTAAGGTTTTTGTCCAATACAATCAAGACACTAAGGAGCAAGGTTGGGGTTGATTTAAGAATAGCTATATATACAAACAACGATCTCTTGCAAGTATCACAGGACATGGATGTTGACTATGCAACTACCGAATTGACATCACTTATTGATTGGACAAAAGAGGAATATCGCAACTCTTTATCTTAACGAATAGATCTTATTGCTCAGTTATTAAATTGATGGATTGAATAATTAATTTAGTCTAAGGATTTTTTAATGAAAATATAACGATATTCCGTGAATTTGATTATTGTATTTTTTTACATTATGCTTTCTGGGTTCTGATCCAGCTAGTGTGGTCATTTATTGCATCTTGATGTGGGCCGGAAGGGATTGACATTGTTTACGATGTGAATCCACATCTAAATTTTAAGTCGTTATTAGTGACTATCATCAATTCTTCAAACAATGAAATTTGTGCTAAAAATATGGTGGGCCGAAAGGGATTAAGGACAAAATTGTCCCTAAAAGAGGATTCAGATACATCCAAATACTGAAATTCTATACCATTCTACTTTCTATCAAATTCCCTCTAAAAACATGGTCAAGCTCTGGAATGCCAGAACTTCCCTTCAGTTTAGATTTAGTGCTAAATTTCCCAGAGTAATAACCCATGAAAAGAAGTTTTGAAATTGTCAGAAAGAATTATAGTTATTTTAGCAGGCCATGGAGTTAATTATT
>JAATVM010000152.1 GCA_014523495.1 Nitrososphaerales archaeon TH1920 | reverse complement strand
ATTATCGCAACGTAAACTCTGAAATTGAAAAGTTTGACAAGGCCCTCTTTATATTTATTGAACCAAGAGTTGATTGGATTATGCCTACTGATACCGGCGGTATGCCTGTGAAATATGGAGCAGCCCCCCTTGAGGTAAAGAGATCATTTGGTATGGACTTTATACAAAAGCTAATGGTAGATAAGAAACTCGTAACAAAGAAATTGGAAACCTATCTGCCAAGTGATCTAAACTCTGTTTCCAGATTTGGTAATAACGGTGTCCTGTCTTTTCATTACTATGATACAATGGCTGTTGCCAGCTCATTTGTAAAAATCCCTGAAAGTATGTACACGTATAAAATTGAATTTCCCATGATTTTTATTCAATTGGTTCAGGCTGCCACTGAACGTGGACTAATTCCGTTTATAACAGAATTTGGGGCATTCCAAGAGGCAGAGCAGATTAGAGAATATTTGGATCTACAATATAATCAAATAGAAGCCTTTCTTCTTAATGCTACTATTTGGAATTACGACCTGTACAATACTGAGGATGGTAAAGATAATTGGAATTATGAAAACTATTCCCTCTTGGGACCTTCCAGAAAACCACGAAATATAGATGCAGTTGTACGTCCATATCCTATGCGAAGCTCTGCAGAACCATCACTCCTATTTTTTGATATTGATTCAAAGTATGCTTCGATTATATTAAAGGGGAAAGTTGTGACGGAGGAACCGACAGTTATCTATATCCCTTTTGATATACATTATTCCCCTGAATTTACAGTCTGGGCTACCAGTAATGAAATGAAATGGGATAAAGAGAACCAGCTTTTATACTGGTATCCTTCAAAGGATCATGATTATAATCAATTAATAATAGGAAAAGGAAAAGGAAAGGACGATAAGCCTGATACTAACATCCTACCTTCTGAATCAAAAGAATTAGTGAGCAAGACTATATTCACCAATACTTTCAGTTAATACTTTTGGAAATTAATCTTATTATTTTATTTATCTTGCAAGTATATATTTAATCATCGCGAGAATCATCGTAATTAAGAGCCCTTATCATTCGAATCAGATCTCTCACCTCATTTTTACTCAGTTTTTCGATATTATCTATCTTACTTTTAATAACAGATTTTGTATCCTCAGCAATGGAAATGCTTTTACCATTCTTCACTTTACTCTCCACTAACTTGGAAGTTATTAACGCAACTACTGTCCACAAGATACCTATTGCTGCAAACATCAATACAGCGGCAATTACTCTACCCATGGAAGTAATAGGATAGTACTCTCCATATGCAACAGTAGTAATGGTCTCTATAGACCACCAGAAGGCATCATGCAAGTTATCTATGCTAGCTTCAGGATTTGGAGACTCGACAAAATATATCCCAAAACTACCGAATACAATAGTAACTACTGCAAGGCTACTGAATAAAAGAATCTCACTCCCCTTTATCATTAAGGCTATATTGTAAAGTCTAACCAATCTGAATAATGCCAAAAACCTTATGGTCTTTACTGCAGTCCCAATCAGTACTGTACTATCAATCACTCCATAAACAATTAATGGTATCATAGCAGGATATTCATACCAATGAGCAATCAGAAACGTTACTTTGTTGCTGGACGATTTAAACCTATCAATAAAATCTATTATCAGTATCCCAGTAACAATCAGGTCAAAAATATACAAAGTCCATCTTTGTTCGTTACTCAAAGGAAAGAGAAAATCCATAAAAACAACTATAATAGAAACTACAGTAAGAACTGCTATTATTATGTAAATGAAAGATTTAGTCCGAGTGTTTGTACGGGTCTTGGAAGTCACAAGTTCATCTTAAAATGAATATCATATAAAATTTAGCTACTAATCAGCCTTCCAGTCCTCACGACGCTTCTCCAACTCCTTTGACAACGACCAGCTTAATGCTATCCTAACAGCCACAATCACTGCCAGTATCAAAAGCTCCGTTGCCGATGGAACTAAGATAGTCTTGAGCATATCGCTTGCCACCTGAAAGTCAAGTACAAGAAGCAAAGCTCTAGCCAACCTATGCCTGACTTTTTCAAGACCTAATGCTCGCTCCCCTGCAGCTTTTCTTAAATTTGTGAGGAACGAAATAAATGCGATAACTACCGCTATTCCTATTACAATCCCAGCGATAGCATCTATGCCTAATGTTAGATATGTAATAAATTCCGTGAGTAATTGATGTGCTGAAACACTGGTAGCTTCCAAATTACACCGATATTAAACATTATCTCCTATTTGTATGTCTGTCTTAAGTATCTTAATTGAAAGTGCGAAATATGCTTAAGGGTAACAAGTACCTTATTCATTTCGATACTTGACGGAATCGACCTGTGGATGGATTTTGGTCTAAATTTGTATTACATTACATATAATAACCGTTCACAATTCGTGGGTAAT
>JAATVM010000151.1 GCA_014523495.1 Nitrososphaerales archaeon TH1920 | reverse complement strand
TATCGTGGTTTTGATACGAATATATAGTTTCAAGCAGAGTTTCTATTATTATATAAAAAAGATAGATTAGATTGAATCATTGCTGAATATGGAAAATATGTCAAATGACCAAGATTCTGAGTAGTAGAGTGGTACCTCGTTAGTCTTGATCAATGTGCCAAACATATTGTTCATTTAGTTCGGAGATTCTTATCCATTTTCAAAACGGTACTGCTAAATTTAATGATCTCTTTATTGGTTTTTATTAATCATTCCAAAATCCTCTCGTAGTAACATATTGTCTTTCTGCATCATAAATATTCTTGTACAGGTTTTCATCATCAACATAATTACGGAGGATACGTGCAGCCGTTTCAACACCTATTCCATAACCAGAAAGTACTGTCAAGGCTTTCTTGCCAAAATTGTTAATCAATGATGCTGTTTTCCAGGCTCTTTCAAATTTGTGATTTTGTTCTGGGTTGATCTCTGATCCCTTTAATTTATTCAAGATAATTTTTGAAAGTTCATAATCGGAGGAAAACGTAGTTGTAATTAATCTTGAACCACAAACTTTACAAGATATAGATTCCATTATTTCTCTAGTTTCGACCAATCTTTCCCATTTGCCACATCTTATGCATATTAGACGATGTTTTGTTTTATCTAGTCTTTCCTTTATGAGTTCTAATACTCCGCGCTCAATACTTAAAGGGGAAGATGATGATTTTGAATGATGTTCTATAATACTCTGAGCCAGCGGAGAAAAAAGTGACAAATCAAGCCAATGTATTGAAATTTCTCTATTTCTTATCTTTCGGAGAATTTCTTGAGTAGATTCAACATCGTATTTATCGTGAATTAGCTCTCTAATGGATTCTTTGCTTATCGGTGTTTTGGAATATCTGTCATATATAAAACGAGCCAGTCGTTTATCATATATTGCGTTCTTGTCAACAAGACCAAATTTCTTTGATACCATCCAAACTCTCCAATTCAGATTATAAGTATTACTTAAAGACGTGATTAGAATTGTCTCAACATCATATTCGTCATAAAATACTTTTTCAATGTTTATTCTGGATAATCTAACTGATGAACTTAACAGAATTCGATAAGGATCCGACTTTGTTTCTACCAGATGTCCTACATATGATGCCAGAAACGTTGAGAAGAGCGATGACAAAGTATTGTTGATTTTTGTACCAAAAGTTGAATGAAGCACAACGGCATTTTTGTTAATAACACTTTCTGCCACAATATTTTTGGAATCAGGAATTATAGGAATTTTTTGCAAGGTGTTCTTTATCTCGGATTCAACTTTAATATTACTGTCGTTAAGAACCTTATTTCTGAGCTTACCTACTTCCACAGCAGTTTCATAGTCCACTGGTATCATCTCACCAATCCAATGAGGGATATTAATTGGAGACCCAAAAACTTGTTCTACATTTACCTGGAGTTTATTATCATCTACGCTTACTATTCTCCATTGTGTTCCTTTTAAGATAAACACATTACCTCTTTCTCCAAATTCGCCAATAAATTGTTGATCCAATGTTCCTATTCTTTTCTTTCTTATGACGTCCATAACTTCAAACTTTACGATGTTTGGTATTGTGGAAATATTTTCAAAATAATACTTGTATGATTTTATCCTTCGTGCATAGGTTTTATTTATGGGATCATATTTTATAATTTTAAAGCTGTCCAGTAGAACTGCACATTGTTCTATGTCAGAGAACGACAAGCTTCTAAAGGGATACGCTCTAGTTATTATTTGATAAACATCATCAAGTTTCTTTGGTTCTGATGTAGATATTACGAATCCAATTAGATGATGCGAAACTACATCTAATGCATCAGTATGGGGGTTTTGTATTTCGATAGATCTTTTCTTCATTCTATTAATTATGGATAGACATTCTAGTTCATCATCACCACTGCTTGCTATAATCAATCCTTTGGCGGATTTAAAATTAACATGCCTGCTCCTTCCAATCCTCTGTATAAGTTTTGATACCTGTTTGGAAGATCCATAATGAATTACTAATTCTACAGAACCAATGTCTAAACCCAATTCTAGAGAAGATGTGCACACCACGATACTAGTAAGCCCATCTCTCAGTTTAATTTCTGTTTCTTCTCGTGTTTCTCTTGAAAGGGATCCATGATGTACCTCTATTGGAACATCGTTTAGATTTCTTATAGTAGTACCTATGTATTCAGCTTCATCTCTAGTATTTGTAAATAATAGAATAGAGCCACAAATCTTATTATCCTTCAGATACTTTATTACAAATTTGGCCACGTTGCTTATAGAGCCCTTTAGATATTTTACATCAATGTCATATTTTCTAATTGTGTTATCTACAAGAATGGCACATTTTCTATTGGCTCCACTAATAAAATTTGCAGCATCTTTCAAATTGCCAACAGTTGCAGATAGTCCTATTCTAACCACATTATGGGAACTAATGTTTTCCAGGCGCTCCAGACTAACCGTCAAGTGAGTTCCTCTTTCATTGCCAATTAATTCGTGGACTTCGTCTACAATGACCCACCGCAGATGCTTTAGATATGATTTCAATTTCTCATGGGTAAGGATTATCCCAAGAGATTCCGGTGTGGTTATGAGAATGTGAGGTGGTTTTATTATTAATTTCTGTCTTGCTGTTCTTGTTGTATCTCCATGTCTTATTTGTGCATCAAGATTCCTTTTTTTTGCATAGTTAATTATTCTTCTGAGTACATCATTATTTAGGGCTCTTAAGGGAGTAATGTATAAAACAATAATTGCATTGTTGTCGGTCAAATTGATCTTATTATCTCGATCATTTTCTAAGAGAGAAAAAATAGGAATTATTGATGCCTCTGTTTTTCCAGAGCCGGTGGGAGCAACCAGGAGACAATTTTTCATACGAGCAATTACTGGAATAGAAATACTCTGTATCTTTGTCAAATTTTGGAACCCTTCGTCTTTGAAGGATTCTATTATCTGTCTTTCAATAACACTCATTCAGCTTCGAGATTTTTCTGTGTCTGGATCTTGCTTTGCCTTGACATTCATTTTTTCATATAATATCGTTGCAAAGAGCCCAACAATAAATAATCCAACTGCAATTCCAACTAAAATATCAAAGTTCATCGATAATTATTCTAGACACACATTTCTCATTTATAAACCGATTGAAAGATGGGCATGAATCGGGATTAGTTATGAAATGAAAAAATTTTAGCCCTAAAAAAATTATCAAGAAACTTGAAAATTATACTGCCAGGATATAGTGACTAGAAATTTAGGAAAATATTACCATATTAATATTAGTTCAATTGTTTCAGTTGAGCATTCAATATTTAAATCTGAATTTTCTTTTATCCAGTATATAATTTGACATTTTATGAAACATTTCAACAAATAAAGAAAATACTCTTTCTTTGGAGTAGAGCAATAAGAATAAAGTTTTTGCTCGCTTCAATAATAGCTGTAACTAATGGGATAGCCATTAGTTACTGGAAAACTGGTGAATTAGATTTTGGTTATGCAATATTAACTTATTTTGGGATAATTTGTTTGCATATCAGTGTCGATTTATTAAATGATTATTGGGATTTTAAGAGAGGGATAGATACCAATACGAAAAGAACAAAATATAGCGGTGGTACAGGGGTCATTCCCGAAAATCTCATAAATTCAAAATTGATATATTGTGCTGGAGTTATTTTTTTAATCTTGGGAGGTTTGATAGGGTTATATTTTGTTACTATAAAAGGTATTATAATCTTAATACTACTGATATTTGCAATTATATCAATATATTTTTATTCCACAAATATAGTAAATGCAGGTCTAGGAGAACTTTTTGTAGCAATTAAGGGATCCATGATAGTACTAGGTTCGTATTATATTCAAAGTGATCAGATTGATTTAACGTCAATTTATGTGGGTATTATTATTGGACTTCTTTCTGCTGTTGTTCTTCTAGTCACATCTTTTCCAGATTATGAAGCAGACAAAAAAAGCGGAAGACGTACTTTGGTTATAGTTATGGGCAAAGAAAATTCAATTAAACTCTATATCACAATTGTTACAATAACATATGCAATGATTATTGGAGGTTCTATTTTCAATGTAATGACTATTTTCTCAACAATTGCGCTTTTGTCATTACCATTCGCGTTTAAAGCAGCTCTTAAATTGAGGAGATTCAACGAAACTAGTGAATTAGTATCCAGTATGGCCAATACAATTATCTATTCGAGAATTTGCGGAATCCTTTTAGCAATAAGCTTCATCATATAAAACATGAAAATTGATTTTGAGCTCAATTCTCCAATTAACCGCCTCAAGAGATCGGTCATTAATGATTTGGTGGGATGATTACATGATACTACTAGATGAACCAAACTTTAAAACTAGACTCTCAAAGTTGTTAAGAACAAGTAGAATAGGAAAATCTATTTTTCTCTTTAATGAATTGGATTCCACCCAGGATTACGCTATGACTTTACCAAATTCTGAATCACTTCATGGCACAATAGTTATAGCAAAGAAACAAAATATGGGCAAGGGAAGAATAGGAAGAACCTGGATTTCACCGGAAGGTGGATTATGGATGTCTATAATATTTAGACCTAACTTTAGTGTAGATAATATAATTTTTCTTCAGTTTATCGGTGCCCTGGCAGTAGTGAACGCCATACACGAAATTACTAAAATTGATTGTAAATTAAAGTGGCCCAACGACGTACTAATAAATGAAAAAAAAGTATGTGGAATTTTAGTGGATGTTGACCTCGAAAAAGAAAATAAAAAAATAGTGATGGGTATAGGCTTAAATGCAAATATTGATAGTTCTTTAATTAATAATTTTCTAAATGATGGTAATATCAAAGCGACTACACTCAGAGAAGAGTGTGGTAACGATATTGATTTATTATTTTTAATAAAATCAATCCTTGAAAAATTGGAACATTATTATGATGATCTTCTTAGTAGAGGAAAAACTTTAGAAATTATAGACAGTTGGAAAGAAAAATCAGATATGTTTGGAAAAAAAGCCATTGTTTACGACGGAAATGAGAAGTTTATGGGACACGTAATTGATATAGCCCAAAATGGAGCACTGGTAATGAAATTAATTGATGGGTCAGTAAAGAATATAATCT
>JAATVM010000150.1 GCA_014523495.1 Nitrososphaerales archaeon TH1920 | reverse complement strand
TGGATAGAGCAATAAACGAGAATCTGTTATTAAATGATAATTCAGAGTCAAATGTATTTCCAGCTTTATCCAGGATTAGTCCGTTTGCCTCTTTAACTATGAGGTAGGCAGCAGCCATGTCAGTTGGTCTAATCTTTCCTCTAAAATCCATAAACATGTCAAGGTATCCTCTAGCAAGAAAACATAATTCTAATGCGTTTGCTCCAAAAACTCTGATGTGATTTAGTCTTGTAAAAATTGGACCTATTGAACGTAATAGTTCTTGTGAAATCCCAGATATATTGACACCTGCAATGATTTCATCTTCTTTTATACTGTCGGGTTTTCGTACACTTATTTTATTACCATTTAGAAAGGCACCCTTATCTTTTGATGCGTAATATAGGTCGCCTGTTGCAAAATCTATTATAGCTGCATCTACGACCAAGGTCAGTTTAGGTTCTGTAGCATAGGCCAGTGAGCAGCAATTAAAAGGAATGGACCTTGTAACGTTGGTTGTTCCATCAATGGCATCCATGATTATGTAACCATTATCGTTACCTTTGATAGTTCCACATTCTTCTCCGATTATTGTCGGATTTCTGCCAGATTCCTTTATCGTCTCCATTACCTTTTTTTCTGCTATTATGTCTATTTTTCGTGAAATATCCCCGCCAGCTCCAGGACCCATTTTTGTGTTACCTTCCTCTGTCCCAATTAGGTCTTTGACACTCTTTCTAACTTCTATGCATGCTTTTTTGAGCGTTTCGATCATTTGGTAATGGTCACTACAATGGGATTATAAAATTTTATCTGATGATTTCCTACAAGATAGGTATTCTGATTATTATTTAGACTTAGGAACATAATTATCTTTTGTACCTTTTGCGAACAGTTCAATTTATTTCATCTTGATACGCTCTGCAGTTCATATTCGTATAAAATCTTGTCATTTTCATCATAAACTTCGGCCTTTATGGGAAGGGGTAAATCCTTATTCAGATAAATCTTACTTGTTGAATTTCCCACATTGTATCCCAGTGTATAAACATTATAATTACCTGCAGGAGTCGAGATTGTATCTGTATCTTCTATTTTTGCATCTATTGTAGATGAGCTAGTGAATATCTTTTCCCACACTGCTCCAACAACGAGATACTTTGGTTCTCTTGCAATGTCACGAATTGCTAATATTGACGCTTCTATTGGTTGAATGAACTTTTCATTTTGTTGAGTAATAGGATTTGTCCTCAAAAGTTGTTCTTTGGAATAATTAGCATTAATATCTTTAATGGTACTGCTCCTGCTGTCATTTTGTACTTTGTAATCTATTTTCCATTTATCATCGATATCATTGAATTTCATTGAAACTATCGAGTCAGTGAGATTTGACTTGTCTCCGTTTGTAGTTGTCAGAGAATATGTTAAATTCATTCCATCTACTATGTTACTACCTATTGACCACAGGTCCTTTGATGTAGGCGGATTGAAAATTGAAGGGCCGCTTCCTGAAAAACCACCGTTTATGGCTATTATTACTATGCTAACTAAGATGCCTATGGCTCCGAATATTCCTGACGCTAGAAAGACTATTCTTTTTGGAGTCATCGCTATTAGTGAATTGGACTTTAAAAAAGAGAATGGATGTTAAAAAAATTATTACTGAACAACTATGTCAAATTCACCCGTTTCCACAAAACTGCTTGGGGCACCTGACCCTGCCGCTGTTATGAGTACCTTTACAGTCGCCGGTCCTGGATTCTGGAAGACTACATTTTGTATTGCGGTTCCATCGGGTGCAAGTTGATTGTCTTTCCCATATACAAGTTGACCCTTAGAGTCGACAACGGCAAAATTATATCCTACATCGGTCACTATGTTCTTCTTATCATCGTAAAATATTATTCCAAATTTAGTAGTATTACCAGTCTTTATTGTAACAGGTTCCCATGTGAGGCTGATGATATAAGTCCCTCGCTCAGTTCTCTGTTCTAAGGGTGGAACTGGAATTTCTTCCTTGCTTTGGGGTTGCTTAGGCTGACCCTGACCTGTTCCAAGCAATTCAAAAGCAAATAGAGTTGGAGGATTGCCTGTGGTAATATCCGCATAAGTTGAGCCTTGATAGGATATGGAAATCCATCTTTAATCCATATAGTATTGTCAATTCCTTTGTGCCATAGTATTTTAGTGGTATCAAAAGTTCCTGCAGGAGTCGTAATTGTAGCCTTCCCTGAAGGAGAAATAGGTGAGCCACCTATTGAAGCTATTTTGCCCCAATACTGTGCAGATAGTGATTGTCCAGGTTTTGAAACAAAAGAAGAAAGCCACTTTAGAGAACTGGTATAGCCGCTTCTATACTTATTCATCTCCGGAGGGATTTGAGAACTTCCTAGAGCAGTTAAATCAAGATCACTCAGACGGAGTGTTCCATTAATTACGCGTCCTTGATCTACAATATATGTTGGGGCTATCCAATAATTACCCGTGCTGTTGAAATCCTTGAAATAAATCGTCATGTCAAATGGTCGACCAGCGTTCGTATCCTGTTCCTGGACCCTGTATGTTACATACATGCCCTTTTTTGCGCCATCACCAACATACCATAAATCACCCGCTTGTGCCAGTGCATTGTTCAAATTGGATTGCGAAATTAGTAAAATGGTTGAGAATAATACAAACATGATAAATGGCTTGCATAGTGAGAATTGAAAGGTCCCCATAATTCTGATAAATTAGAATACGCATTCATAAACTTTTAGAATCTTATCGTCTGCGCAAGCTGTACAGTTTCAAGCTTCTGAATAACTTAGATAAACTAATAAGAGATGCTTAAACCACAATTAGCAAATGTGTGATTGTCCTAAGGTTCATTTCTACGAGGTAGACTTTAAGTTAGCAGGAATGAAAGTGGTTCCGTCGCACAAAAATTGTGGAGACCCATTAAGCAACGAACAATTTTCAAAGTTTGAAAAAGAACTTGTCAAATATTGGGGAATTGAAGAGGCATAAATACAGAATAACACAATTAACGTCAATTAACGTCAATTAACGTTTAAATCCATATACATAGATGCCAAACAGAATGCGTCAACTTTATTAATATCTAATCTAACTTTTGTTTAGGTGTATTGATTGACTAAAATGTGTAAAGTGACGATAGATACTCATGGAATAAAGGAAGAAGAAGGTAAGGCATGGGTGGATGAATTGGCAAATATATATGCTGACATGGAGATAGATAATGTGTCAGTATCTGGAAATAAGATTTCATTTAACGCTGGATTTTCAGCTATGGATGATACTGAACCAGACGACATAAAGATGAGATTAGATGAATATCTTACAATGAATGAAGCCTTTAAGACAAAATCTATAAACGTCAGTTAAAAAAAGACATATTTTTTTTATTTTATTTTTCGTAATTATATAAAATATTGATAAAATAATTTAGCACTATCTAAAATATTGAAGAATGAATGTTCATATTTAAATACTTGAGGCGTTTTTTATATATGGGTAAGAAAAATGACTTGTAAAGGAATATGTATACGACATAAAGCCCAAAAGCCGGTAGGTTCAGGAAGATATGTGAGCGGGCAAAAAAGGTGCCAGATATGTGAAATTTTCATAAAATGGGACGGACTATGGTGCCCATGTTGTGGATATCGCTTAAGAACAAAGCCAAGAAACCTGAAATACAAGGCTAAATTGAGGGCGAGAAGGGTAAAGGAGATAGAACCAATTTTGGTTGCTCCTGTTACTTAATTTTTCAATATATTTTTGCAGTTATCTTTTATCAGCGCCGACATCTTGTTTACGTTTTCATAATCACCTGTTAAATCTAATGCAATGCTGTTAAGCTTGTGATAATTCATTTGAAAGGCATTGTCCTTTTTTTCAAGATGATTACACACCAGTTTCCCAATATAGTAGTAACAATCTGCTAGTAAGCCATGCTGCAATAAAAATTCAATTTTTGATGCTAGTAACTCAATATCATATCTTTCTTTAAGAATTTCTTTCAAGGCCTTAAAAGATCGATTTATGATAGTTCTTGTAGCCCTTTCTATTCCCAAGCATTCAATACAAGCTTGAATAGCTTCATTGATGAGATCTTTATGGACTTCAAGCAGACGTAATTGGTTTAATTCGTGAATAGGCATCGGCCTAATCCCGGAAACTAAAAGTATACCTTCAATAAGATCATATGCAGCCATCTTTAGATTTAACGAAGAACTTAATTCCGTTTTGTTGTTACTATTTTTTGAAACGGTAAATAGTGAGTCAACAATCCTCCTTTTTCCTCCCGCAATAAACATTTTTTTGATATCTAGTTTTGGAATTGAGTATGGAGAGACCAACAAGCCACTTGCCTCGTTCCTTAGCAGTACCATGTTGAAAAGTGAAATATCATGATGACTGTATTTCGGAAAATTTAAAAATTCTAATGTGTTATTTCCAACATATGTAATTTTATTTCTCAAACTCGCATCATTGCCTCCAAGAACACCAACATCATATTCACAGCATTCATACGATATTTCAGAATCTTCGGCTCTACAACCTATGAGAGCTAATTCTGAATCAGTTTTTTCATCCAGGTATTCTTGAATTTCATTTGGTATTTTCAATTTAAATAAAAAATAATAAAATCTAGTTTCTAACGCATATTTTCCATATCATCAATGTCCCTGTAATCATTAGGGTTTAGTCGAAAACCAATAACCGATTCGTACGGAAGGTCACTTAGCTTCAAGTGATAATCAAGCTTTTTCTTTTTAATTTTTGCATGAAGCCAAAGAACAAATCGTTCCTCTAGAGAAATAGCTTCTTGCTTGTTAATTTCAGGATGTATTTCGGTTAGTTTTTGTACCAATCTGGAATCTATAGAAATTTCAAAGAAATCCCACCCAAGTGTTTTTTTGCCCCTAGAATAACATTTGAAATAATTAGTGTCCGAATGTATTTCTTTCTCAAGAGACTTTAGGAATTCCATTATCTTTGGACGTTCTTTTTCAAAATCAATACAGGATCCATTGACTATTATGGAATTTGATACTTCATCGGATTCTTCGGCGGCATCCATCTTTCTAGCTTTATTATTCTCTTCATTTATTAGAGCAACTTTTTTGATTATGACAGTACCTCCAATTGTAGTACCAATTAGTTTTCTTGTTTTAGAGTCAATTCTAATTATTTGCTTATTTATATCGGAAGGTAACAGTGAAAGACAAATTATCTTGGTTCCATTTAGTGGACCATTAACACTAATAAAATCACCATCAGATATGTTTAATTTGTGCATGATGTCTGGATCAATTCTCACAATGTCTCTATCTTTGTCTTTGGCTTCAATTTCGTAGACTTGTAAAGAAATTCCAGAATTATCAACCATCATATCTATGTTGCATATTTGTATATAAGAATATTTTCAAATTTATGACAATGCCTTCAATTACGATGTTTGAGAAATTCCATTTTGTATTATTATGTGGCATGTCATTAACAATGAAAAGTGAAATCTAGTTATCAACTGATAGTTGATTAAAAAAGAAAAAAAAGGGTCGTCGCTTTTCCTACTTTTGTTGACAGCGTCGTGACATTAAGCTTATGGAATTGATCTGCTGTACAGCTTTCCTTCAAGTGCAAGCTTGTACATCTCAGCCACGTATGGGTTCTTTCCTGGAGTTTCAGCACCCAATTCTACTAGACGCGCGTATACCCTTACTACATATGCAAGAGCACCCATGAAAGCTACTACAACTCCCATGTTAAACATCCAGTGGTTCGGGACTGCGAAAATTTCTTCCACAAACCAAAAGTGCCACATTTCATTTACACCAATTGTAAACATGGTTGCAAGA
>JAATVM010000149.1 GCA_014523495.1 Nitrososphaerales archaeon TH1920 | reverse complement strand
ACTCCCTCACGCAAACCATAACCGCTTATAACTACCTCTTCAAAGTCAAATTTCTTCATTAAACTATGAATTACATGAATGCCAGCAACAATTGTTTCAGCTCTAGTAGAATCAAGGGCTAACAGATTAGAAATTTCATCGGGTTTCATGTGGCTTATATCCTTACGGAGAGAATCAATGGCATTCAGCGTTAATCTATAATTATGAATTTTCTCAAACGGATATCCTGCACGTTTTTGATCAAATCTTCCAACAGCCCGTAAGGTTCCACCAATTCCTACAAGTAAGCTGTCAATTCCAATCCCATAGCTCTTTTTAGTGGGAAGTGTGTCCAGAATTGTTTGAGTCATATTATCACAATTTTTCTTAGAGTAGGACCCATCTTGGCTAGCAAATGTTCTAGTGAGCCGTAACGCCCCCAATGGAAGTGTTTGTACCTTCTTTATTTTAAAATCTTCAGTGTAAACTACTTCTAAACTTCCTCCACCCAGATCAAAGAATAAACCATTTGGAATGCAGGTTGACATGGAAGCACCTAAGTAGGAATAATAGGCTTCTTCATCTCCACTTAGTATTCTTACTCTTAATCCAGTTTTCTTAAGAACTTCATCTATAAAGTATTTGTTGTTTTTAGCTTCTCTGACAGCACTTGTACCTACACAAATAACTTTATTAGCAGATTCAAGTTTAGCAATATCACGATATAGAAGGAGAACGTCTATACTCTTAAGGATCGATTGCTCATTAAGACTATCAGAATAAGCTAATGATTCTCCAAGTCTAACTTTACTACTTTCCTGGTGAATACCTATGAATGAATTATCCTTTTTGACATGATAGATTACTAACTTAATTGTGTTAGAGCCAATGTCAATGATTGATATTTTCAATGATACTCCTTATACGTGCGTGATGAATATGTATATATATTTACTATATCAGTATAGAACAAGTAGATCCTATAGATTTCTATAAAAGTTCACTCTTTCTAGCCCTGAACAAAAAATAAACAAGGATAAATGGTAGCGAGGCCAGAATAAATGATTCTATTGATCCCAAGAGAGAGTGTATTGCTAGTTCAAGGCCAAGGTATAGAGTAATACCAGCAGGAATTAAACCTAGGATGATAAATCTATGACTTCTACTCTTGAATTTACTAAAATCTCCATAAGGGTACTGTAAATGGTGATACACTACCGGCATGACAAATAATGAAGCTGCCACTGTGGTAGAATACAAAGCTGCAATCATAGTTATGGAATCAATAAATGCAAAATTATCAGGTACATTTATGGCCATATTCAGTAAAAATCCGAAGAGAATCCCAGAAAAGGTACTTAATAGAGCACTTTCCTTTAGGATTGTATCATAGCGTTGTACGAGCTTATCATCTATTTCATCTGTATGATCATCTTCAGGCAAACTAATTCTATACTTAATACAGTAATCCAAGGTTCATATAACTTACCATTGCACTCTCTCATTATCGAAAACCCAAAAATCAGATATGATTTTCAACAATCAATTCAGTTGTGAGAATTGTCCCAAATTATATTACGTATACAGTTTCGAGACTGAAAACGCACTTTTAAATGTGACTTCATAACAGGATAACTAGGATTAAGACAAAGAGGTCTAATAAAGTAATGAAGTGTGACATTTGTGATGTGAATGAAAGTATTCCTTTTAGATGCAATTATTGTGACAAATCTTTCTGTCATCTGCACAGAATTCCAATAAACCATTCATGCGTTTCTATGAAAGAATACATTGACAAAAAAAATATTAAAAATAATAACACAAGGAATTCGAATTTGAAAATGCTCATACCAAAAATAAGATTTTCTAAAATAGAGATACTTCACTTGTCAATTGCCACAATTTTAGTAACTGCTGTTGGTTTATCCCTGAATGATTACAGATATATTTCATGGCAATTTCTGAGTATTTTTGTTAGCGCCTTCCTTGTGCATGAGTTTGCACATAAGCTATTAGCACAGTTTTATGGAAGCTGGGCGGAGTTTCGTACAAATTCATATGGTTTACTAGTAACTGCTTTTTCAGCCATACCCTTTATTCCATTCAAATTCATTGCTCCAGGAGCCGTTGTAATAGATTTATCGGATAGAAGTAAATTTGGAAGGGTTGCATTTATTGGGCCACTTACTAATCTAATTATGGGTTTTGTATTTTTGATATTATCTTATCAATATCCACTTAATGGTTACCTATCTATAGGAGCAGTATTTAATTCATGGATTGCGTTATTTAATCTACTACCGTTTGGAAACCTTGATGGACAGAAAATTTTTAATTGGAATAAAATTGTATGGATCTCTATGATGGTCTGTACAATGGGATTATTTGTTATAAGTAATACTTAATTTAAACTTAAACTTAATTTAAACAAAAAAAGTACTGACGATACTAGTTACCGGTACCATCAGCAGCGTTATTGTTGGTATTGTCATTGGCGTTGTTGGTATTGTCATTGGCGTTGTTGGTATTGTCATTGGCGTTGTTGGTATT
>JAATVM010000017.1 GCA_014523495.1 Nitrososphaerales archaeon TH1920 | reverse complement strand
GCGACCATCATTATCTTCAGTTTTCAGCCATAACCTTAGAATCTAAAATTAATCAAATTATCTTAGCTTTTAAGAACACCTCTTGAACCCTGGATTAAAGCGCCGGGAGAGGGATTTGAACCCTCGAGACCTTCACAGGTCACAAGCTCTCGGTACCTATTTTATTCCAGGCTTGCGCCCTACCAGGCTAGGCGACCCCGGCTCAAAATCTACTCAATTTTTTCTTTATATTAAGTATTAATTATTATCAGATTGATTGAAATTCTTGAGAAATTTGACATTGAGTACGAAATTACTCTCTACCTAAAAGTTTTCCAGATATCATGTCATATTCATTTATGTTGCTATGTCCCAATTTTTCGACGTGATCTTCAACATCAGAACGAAATGAGAATGTGGATCTACATTCTTTACATATCCAAATTGATCTTAAATCATAGTCTTTCATTGGTTAATTTGAAATATAAAACATCAAATTTAAGCAGTAAGGTAGGAAGTTACATATTATTCATTAAATAAATTCTTTCTAAAGTATTAAGTAGTTGAATTTAGTGTAAAAGATTTTAAATTGAATGGGCATCTTAGACGCAATCTGAGAAAAGACTATAATATGCATAACTCTATCATCAATATTGATGAGCACTACTTGCATTTCAGGTGATTGCAAAAGTAATAGGCACCTTGAATGTGCGGATTGTATGTGTAAATGTCATGTTCCAGGTACTATGGAGAATCTAGCAAAGAAAATTGCTAAACTTGAAAAGGAAACTCCTGGAGTCGGAGAATCACTTTAATTTTGTTTTTTGACTAGAACTATTTTTTCAGAGTTGTTATGCTATTGTATCGTTGCCACTAAAGGATGAACAAACAAGATAAAATTCACTACTTTTTTGTCTACTTGCTTTGGGCTTGCTTGTTGTTACTTTCGAAAATACTTTAGATGCCTCTTGTTTAACATTGCTAGAATATTTGCCCTGAAAAATTTTAAATACGGCAATGCCTCCAGGCTTCAAAATTTTTGTTGATATCTGCAAAGCAGTTAAGGAAAGTGAAATCTGCCTTTCATGATCAAAATGCCAAATACCACTAACCTTGGGAGATAAATCAGATAAAACCACGTCAAATGGAGTTGGAAATCTTTTCTTGATAATTTGCACGATGTTCGGATCCTCAATGTCTGCCTGAATTATGGAAATGCCCTGGATGGGTTTAACTGGATTTATATCTATCCCAACAACTTTTCCATTTGGATCAGAATATTTCTTTGAAACTTGCAGCCATCCTCCTGGAGCGCAACCGATATCTAAAATGCTGTCGTCTTTCTTTAATATATTGTATTTTTTGTTGAGTTCTAACAGCTTATATGAAGACCTACTGCGATAGCCTTCATCTCTTGCTAACTTTCTATATTGATCTCTTAAGGCATTTTCTATTTTCATATAATAAAACTGATTTGTGTCCTTATTTCATATTTAATTTTAAATTTAGAAGTTTTATTGAAATTCATATTCTGTTATTATTTCTCCATAGTTCGTAACTTGAATGAATTGTATTTCATATAACATAATAATCAGCATATAACAAATCCAATTATTACTATGTAAAGTATTTTCTCATAATATTTTCCATTCGTAAATTCACAATGTCTTCATCTTCTAAAGTCTCAGGATGTTTTTGTTTCAAGTGTCTAAGCGCAAATCTAATATTCTGTCCACATATTTTACATTTCGCCTTACCAAACATTTGTCATATAATACCTATATGAGTAATAAAATTTGCTAACCAATAGAAGAGTTTGAACTGTATACAAGAATGGGAGTACGATCTTTGGTAAAATTAGCGTGCCCAACAAATTAGTATAAATCATTCTTGTCAAATATTCGGACTTTTTCATATGTCTCCTAAACGACTAATATCACATAAGTGAAAGAAAGGGTCGTAAAACTAGAAGCCGAGAAAAAGACCTATTTTCATCCAATTCCAATGGGAGGCCTCTTGTGTTCGCTGTGTTCGAGTAGGTTGTGGTAATTTAACATGTCGACATTATCAAAGGATTTTCCACAAATTTCACATTTCCATCTATTTATCCCTTCAGCAGTTTTGCTTGACTGCTCAGCAGACATATTATTATTAACAAGGTCATTGCAGATAAGGTTTTCATCATAAATCGCAAATCAAGAATCGATTTAGATTTGTAGTTAGCCTCATGTCTCAGTGAAACTCTGCTGATTCAAGAATTGATATTTTTATCACAAAAAAGTTCCAGAGCTATGTCCATTAATCTCATAATACAAATAGGTTAATTGGGAAACCTGCCTAAATTAAATATTTAATCTAAAATTCGAAAAACAAAAATTTAGGATAAAAAAATTATCTCCATGCCAATAACTGATAGCAATAAAAAACATATTGCGCAACAGCGAAGGTTATTTTATAAGATATGCTTTGATTGTGGGGGTAAAAATCCCATACTTGCTTCAAGGTGTAGGAAATGCCATGGAAAGAACATGAGACTGAAAAACAGGACATTAGGCGCAAAGAAGTAAGTCATTTCTTCCATTTTGGAATTTTCCTGTTTTTTAAACAATATATAAATATTATCTTGGTGCATTCTAATTATATCATGCCGATTAGTACAGGAGAAGAGTATATTCAAAGCTTGAGAGGGCGGAAAATGAAGGTTTACCTTTTTGGTGAATTAGTAAATGAACCTGTAGATCACCCTATGATAAGGCCATCAATTAATGCGGTAGCTGAATCATACGATCTAGCTACTAAAGATCCTGAATTGGCATCAGCACAGTCTTCATTAACAGGTAATCAAGTAAACAGATTTTTGCATATTGCTGAAAGTGCTGAAGATCTCGTTAATCAAAATAGGATGCAGAGGAAACTTGGGCAACTTACAGGGACCTGTTTTCAAAGATGTGTGGGCATGGACGCACTAAATTCATTGTATTCCACGACCTTTGAAATTGATAAAAAATTCGGAACTCCATATCACGGCCGTTTTAAAAAGTTTGTAGAAAAAATGCAAGAGGAGAACTTTGTTATTGGAGGTGCCATGACAGACGTTAAAGGTGACAGAAGTCTAAGTCCCTCACAGCAAGAAGATCCAGATCTATTTGTACATGTTTCAAAGAGAGACCAAAATGGTATTTACATTTCTGGTGCAAAGGCACATCAAACTGGATGCATCAATTCACACTGGATACTGGTGATGCCCACTATGAGATTAAGAGATGAAGATAAACAATATGCAATTGTAGGCGCAATACCCGCAGATGCAGAAGGAATTACTTATATCTACGGAAGGCAATCCTGCGACACTCGGAGTATGGAAAGTGGTGATTTAGATGCTGGGAATTCTAAATTTTCTGGGCAAGAGGCAATGATTATTTTTGATAATGCGTTCATTCCAAATGAATTAATATTCATGGATGGAGAATACGAATTTGCTTCAATGCTAGTTGAGAGGTTTACATGTTATCATAGACGTAGCTATGTTTGTAAGACCGGATTAGGCGATGTACTAATAGGTGCCGCCGCTTCAATAGCTGACTATAACGGAATTTCAAATGCGTCACATATTAAAGATAAACTAGTCGAAATGACACACCTAAATGAAACTATCTTCGGTGCTGGAATAGCATCATCATACCAGGCACATAAAACCATGTCAGGGAATTATCAAAATGACGACATGTTGGCCAATGTCTGTAAACACAATGTAACAAGGTTCCCATATGAAATCGGTAGACTGGCGCAAGATATAGCTGGAGGACTGATGGTTACTATGCCTTCTGAAAAAGACTTTCGTAGTCCTAAAACAGGACCACTTCTTGAAAAATACTTAAAGGGACGCAAAGGTGTTTCGACAGAAAATAGAATTCGTATTTTGAGACTTATTGAAAATATGACTCTTGGACGAAACGCCGTTGGGTATCTCACCGAATCAATGCATGGTGCAGGGTCGCCACAAGCACAAAGGATACAAATTGCCAGACAAATGCAGATAGGGTACAAGAAAAGATTAGCAAAGAATCTGGCAGGTGTTGACGAAGGCGAATCTGCACAAATAGTCAATGAACAATCTGAATATTTTGATAGAATATTTGGATCAAATACAAATTAGTTTTTATTCAATTTATTCACGGACAGGATTACTAGATTATAATCATCCTACTGCTAATATCTTACTCTATCGGAACGTTAATTATGTAGGAAAATAGGATAAGAAAAACAACCAATAATGAATGATGTAGAATTTAAAGATCTAGTGAGAACATGGAAAGATTTTCCTACTAATGGAATATTGTTCAAGGACATAAATCCTCTTCTAAGAACTCCTGATTCACTAAATTATCTTAATGAAAAATTATCCAATATGTGTACTAACATTCAAATGAATAAGATTGGAGCAATCGAGTCACGCGGATTTATAATTGGTGCACTTCTTGCAATGCGTTTGAGTAAGGGATTAGTTCTAATTAGAAAGGAAGGAAAATTACCAGGTCCTACAATTAAACAATCCTATAGCATTGAATATGGGACTAGAATTATGGAAATCCAAAACGATGCGATTCTAAGTGGAGAAAAAATTCTGATTGCAGATGACTTACTTGCGACCGGAGGCTCGGCGATTGCTGCTGCTTCACTTGTCGAAAAATTAGGAGGCAAAGTTGTTGGATTCGTATTTATCATTTGCCTGAACTATTTGGAAGGTATGGATAAACTGAGAAATCATGGATACAGTGTTAAATCCATATTGGAGTATGATTGACATATGAAGGACTATCATGCCGAAATAGGTATCATAGGAGGAACAGGAATTTACAATGTGGAGTTACTGACTCATGCGGAAACTATTAAGATCTTTACTCCGTATGGCAACACTTCAGATCTTATAACACTTGGAGAATACAATGGTAGAGCAGTTGCATTCATTCCTCGTCATGGAAAAGCTCACACTATTCCTCCACATAAGGTTAATAGTAGAGCAAATATTTGGGCTCTACATTCATTAGGTGTATCAAGGATCATAGCACCGTCAGCAGTAGGAAGTCTTCAAAATAACTTTAAACCAGGGGATATTGTATTACCCGATCAATTTATTGATTTTACTAAACAAAGAGAGTATACATTTTATGATGAAGGGAAAGTTTGTCATGTATCCTGTGCAGATCCTTTTTGTAACGAATTGAGAGATGTTTTTGTAAAGGCTGGTAAACAACTAGATTATAATGTGCATGATGGATCTACCTACATTTGTATAGAGGGACCCCGTTTTTCAACCAGAGCTGAATCAAAATATTTTAAAGAAATTTTAAATGGCGATATTATTGGCATGACCCTCATTCCTGAGTGCGTACTATCAAGAGAAATGGAAATATGCTACATTTCAATTGCAACTGTTACTGATTACGACGTTTGGTATGAAAACGCAGTTTCATCCAGAGAAATACTCGATGTCTTGACTAAGAATGCCAATAAAATCAAGGATTTGCTTTCGGCATTCATACCTTCTATTCCCAAAATTAGGAATAAATGCAAATGTAAATCTGCATTACAGGATGCTATGGTCTGATATTACTTTTTTTTGTTGGATCTACGAGAATTACTTCTCCTTCAACAAGCTTTCGTTGCAATAATAGCTGAAAATTTTCAGTATCGTAACCAAATTCTTTCAATTTAGACAGAGTTTTTTTCGTCAAGTTTAAACTAATATTATGTCCTCCTATCCTTCCAAAAGCAATCGCATTGAACTTTAATTTTGTTTCTTTAACAATAAAGTAGCCTCTTAATTTGCTTGCATACTGTCCTCCTTGAGCTTTTTCTACATAAATTTCTGGTTCATCAGACGGAAAATTGTCACGGATCACTTTGGGCTTGCCTCATTTGTTATTTCAATACTTCTATTTACATTCTTGGCAACTAGAAAACACCACCAGATATCATCTACTATCTTGTAATCAGAGACATTAACATTAACAGGCGTTTCGTCATCAGTATCAATAAAAGAGTACCTGCCAGTTTTTATTATTTTTATTAGCTTCCATCTCTCTTTACCAATCCTATTTCTATTTATGGCCACTGCCCATTCTTGGCCCTCTGCAATTGCAGGCATACCAATATAGTCAACTATCTCCAAAATACCCAATCTTTTCTCTTCGCAATAAATTTGCTTATTTATTACATTCCTCCAGATATCAATAGCTCCTATGGTTTTATTGTTTTCATTAATATTAATAACTCCAAAATAAACCACCTTGTTTTCTGGAATGGTTGACATCCGACAAATTATGGATTCTAATTGCCTTATTTAGTTCTTGCAGATTCGTGCATTCTTTCTAGCGACGAGGCCAAGTTATCAATTCTGACATTCTTTTTGAATTCTCTACCTATTTTTTGGCAATATAGACGATAAGCATTCGTGACCGAAAATTTGGGATGAAATGTTTGATACTCTCCAGACAGCTCCAATATCAATCCTTTTTCGATTAGATTATTGAGCAATTTGGATGTTTTTTCGAGGGACAGATTTATTGCATTGGCTACGTTAGATTGTGAAGTCTTCCCATTAATCATCAAAAATAAGAAAACTTGTGCTTCTATCTCTGATAAATCAATCTCGGACATTAGCGTATGCTTAATTTTGTCCAACTATTGTAATTTGCACTAGATTTTTTATTTATTGGTTTGCCATACACATCGTTCTCGTCAAATAAATATCAATTTATTAGAATGACAATATCTCTTTATATTTTTCATGCCTTTTCTTGATATCATCGCTACTAATTTTGACAAGTTTATCAATACCATAATCCTGTATAGCGAATGAACCCATAATGTTTCCATGAACCATTGCATTTTTCAATGTTCTTGAATCTATTTTTCCCTGTTGTGATAAGTATCCCATAAACGCTCCACCAAAAGAATCTCCAGCACCAGTAGGATCCTTAATAATTTCAGTTGGATATGCCGGCAATGGATAGAATTCGTTATCATAGAACAGTAGCGATCCATTTTCCCCCTTATTTATTACTGCAAAAACGGGACCATTTGAGTTTAATAGGCGAGCACACTTGAAAATATTACTTTCCTTAAACAACAATTTAGCTTCAGACTCATTTAGTATTATCCCATCAACTTTATTCATCATTTTAATGACTTCGTCTCTTTTATTCATAATCCAAAAATCCATTGTATCACACATTATTAACTTTGGTTTGGAAAATAAATCTAACACATTCATATTTTGCACTGGATCATTATTTGCCAGATAAACATATTCTGAGTCAATGTATGCATCTGGTATTGTCGATTGGTAATTTGATATTACATTAAGCTCAGTTTTGTTAGTAGTTCTCTTTGAAAGGTCATATCCAAAAGAAGAATCAAAATGAAAGGTTTTTTCCTGCTCACTTATTGTCAATCCTCTGATATCAAGAAGGTTTTTTAGAAGCTCAAGATAAGAAGTTGGAAAATCATGACCTACGATCCCGACTATTGATGTGGGTACATATTTTGAAGCTGAAATAGATGAAAAGGTGGCTGTTCCGCCCAAAGTCCTTTCAACAGTATGAAATGGCGTACGAGTAGTATCTAGCGCGATGCTTCCAACTACTGTTAGCACGTTGTTCAATTAATAACAACAATAAATAAGTGTTCAACAATAATTTGGATATTGACACCAGAAACAAGATATGATAGAATAGTTATTGGTTTTTCAGGCGCTTCTGGTATTATTTATGGGATAAGACTATTGGAGATCCTCCATTCTATTAATATTCAAACGTACTTGATTATC
Organism: Nitrososphaerales archaeon TH1920; assembly: GCA_014523495.1. GTDB lineage: Archaea > Thermoproteota > Nitrososphaeria > Nitrososphaerales > Nitrososphaeraceae > TA-21. Next base: position 10,233 of record JAATVM010000017.1, on the reverse strand, counting down.
AGTGAGTGGGCAAAAAAAAATATAGAAATCGAAACGGATAAAAATTTAGAATATGTAAAATCTCTTTCATCTATTAATTATGAGAATTTTAAGCTAGACGCGTCCGTTTCTAGTGGTTCATTCCTTCATGATGGTATGGTGATAGTACCCTGTAGCATGAAATCGCTTTCCAGTATTGCAAATGGTTATGACGATACTTTGATTTCTCGTGCTGCATCTGTTACTCTAAAGGAATCACGAAAGCTGATTCTTGTACCGAGAGAAACACCACTTTCAAGGATTCATCTTGAAAATATGATCAAGTTACATGACGCGGGTGCAATAATTCTTCCTGCCATGCCTGGATTCTATCACAGACCATCGACAATAGATGAAATAGTAGATCATTTGGTTGGAAAAATTCTTGACCAGCTAAAAATAAAACATGATATCTTCACAAGATGGAAAGATAAGTAGATGAAAGTGGGGAATATCAGTGATGTTACGATACCAGTCGTTATGTTCTTATGACAACGTAACAAATTATTTTCCAGTTTTCTAATCTAACCCAGTTAATTGTAATACTACTGATCCCACCTCTTACATATCTAATTGGTCAAGAAGTGTTTAATGCTTACTGCTGCGACTTTGTTTCCCAGAGATAGAGGAGCCGAAAATCATCATTTCATCTAAATCTATGGGAAAATAAAACTTTTAACATTGATACAGAAAAACCAATAAAACAACATATCGACCTGTATATTGGTAACAAAAGAATATTAACTATTAATTTTCCCAGAGTTGTAATTTTTCAATCTTTGATCTTCTTTTTGCTTGATAGAGCATTTCATAGACTGTCTTATGAGATCTTCCTTTGATTAGTAACATTATTGCGTCAATAGCCAACTTGGTTTCTTCATAGCTTCCTATCAAAGCTATGGTATGTCCATATATAGATATGAATGCGTTAGTTAATTCTTCGATATTTTTTCTCGCTTTTCCTTTTTCGCCAATAATTCTTCCTTTAATCCTATTAGTGGAATTGGATGAGGTTGTAAAGTTCCGAAGATCCAAGATTTGAAATATTGCTTCCTCATCCAAGATCCTAAATGCCCTTTCTGGAGAAAAACCATGTGAAATAGCGCTGATGATGTCCCTCGCCTTTAACGCTCCAAATTCATCAAAATTTTTAGATGTTGATGATACTCCTATCTCTCCTGTTCTACTTTCAATTTCAATCTTTACATTGCACTTTTTGCAAATTTCTTTTTTCGTCTCTCCCTTAATGCCTATAACTACCGAAATCCTTTCTTCGGGTATGTGTAATGTAAAACTGAGATGATCTTTATCCAAATAAAAACCCCATTTAGAAATTAATATTTGTAATTATTAATTGTTTGACATTATTAACTTAATATGATTCTCTAAATCTATAAATCATAAGAAATGGAACATCTGAGAAATACTTGACACTTGACCTCTTTGCAAGATTCATTTCAATTGCTTTGTCTACTGTTTTCTTACCTGCTAAATTTGATATGGAAGATTTTTTTAGATAGGATTCAATCTCTTTTTCATCGACCACCCTATCCATCCAATAATTTTTTTTTATATTGATTGTAATATCTCCATGGTGGATCTGCTTTTCAATCAGATATAGATCACATATATTCACCATAAGGGAATTTTGGTATTTTATTGTTCTAATTGCATATCTTGAAGGATTGCTTTTAGTACTGGTTTTGTCCGATATCAACTGGTATTTTGAACTACGTGTATTCAGATAAGTTTTTTTATTTAGCCCGTTGTGGCATTAAATATTTTAGATGAATTATGTGGCAAAAAAATATTAAAAAATGTTCCATATCATTATTTGTATTTTTATTGCTACAAATTAATACTATTTTTGGACCATCAAATTAATTAGCCTCTGATGCATAATTAGGTCGTAGAAAAGATTGCCAAAGGACCTCGAATACATAAGGGACAAAAGGAATTTAGATTATTCTTCCATTTCAACACATTATAGAAGAGTCCTCGTTGTTTGTATAGATAGAGATAATGATCTCGGTAAAAATGCTGGAGTTGAAACCCCCGTCTTTGGAAGAGATCAATGTATAAACGCAGGAACTAGGTTAGCAATTGAAGATCCAGAAGATGCGGATGCAAATGCAATCTTTGGTGCCATAAAGATATATGAAGAACTTGTAACAAAAGGGTATGAATCTGAAGTAGCTGTTATCACCGGAGCCTATAATCGCGGAATAGAAGCAGATGAAAAAATATCCTCAGAACTAATAGAAGTTTTGTCAAAATTCAAGGCTGACGGGGTTGTTATTGTTTCAGACGGTGAGGATGATGAAACTGTAATTCCACTAATACAGGCTATGGTCCCTGTAATATCCATTCAAAGAATAATTATGCGACATAGCAGAAGTGTAGAATACTCTTATGCAGTTTTTGGAAAATATGTAAAGATGTTAGTTTATGACCCAAGGTATTCGAAATTCTTTCTGGGAGTACCTGGTGTATTACTTATTGCTAGCGGCTTTGCTACGATCTTTGGTTTTACAAGAGAAGCTTTAGCGATACTACTTAGCATTTTGGGGGTTGCATTTGTAATCAGGGCGTTTGATATCGACAAATCAATTAGTTCGTTAAATCGTACCACACCTTCCACCTTCATTAGAATATTTTCGGCCTTTGCAGGAATCATGATAATTTTGGTAGGAATATCCAATGGGATATCGAGTATCCCTGATGGGATTATTGCCAAAGATGCCAGCATTTCTGATATCATTACAAATCGCATTGTTGTCGGCGACTTTGTCCATGGTTCGATAACTTTGATTTGGATAGGAATAGCGACTATCTTCGGTGGCATCTTACTGAGCAATTGGTTTAAAGGAAGCATAAGGATTCTCTCAGATATCCTGAGATTGGTTGTACTAGGTCTGATATACATACCTGTAATTCAATTTACTGCAGTTTTAACAGAAAAAACTAATCCTTTCAACCTTATCTCTTCGTTATTAATTGGCTTAGCTATTACACTTGTAGCTGCAACATTTTTGTTTCAATATTTTAGAAACAAAAAAGGTGGAGAACAATTAAAACATTAGAAATAATATTTTCATAAGGGTTATTATATGATTTAAAATCATTTGATGAAAGAGCAAATGAAGGGTTTTCTTTATAATCTCATTAATAATAATTGGTTTTATAGATTTTATGAACGTAAACTAGAATCGCAAATTAAACAAGATTCTCTCCCAAATCATGTTGCTATAATATTGGATGGGAATAGAAGATGGGCTAAATACAATTTCTTGGCAAATAAGGGTGCACATACCATAGGTGCAAACAAAGCCGAACAGTTACTGACCTGGATCTATGATCTTAGAATTAAGATAACTACACTTTACGTTTTATCCATTGAAAATCTCGAACGTGACAAGAAGGAATTAGATGATATCTATAATCTGCTTGGAATAAAACTTGAAAAATTATACAATGATTCAAGAATACACGAAAGAGAGATGAAAATAAAGGCTATCGGAAATATAGAAGCCCTGCCAAAATCAATAAAGGAGATTCTATTTAAACTTGAAAAAGAGACTAATCACTACGACCTAACTTTTCTTAATATAGCTATCGCATACGGTGGACAGCAGGAATTAGTTGAAGCAATTCGAAAAATTGTTCATGATGTGGAAAAAAAGGAGTTACAAATATCAGATATTAATGAACATTCAATTGATTCATACCTCTATACTTCACATCTACCACAACCAGAACCAGATCTTATCCTGAGAACTTCTGGTGAAAAGCGGCTCAGTGGTTTTCTCCTATGGCAAAGTGCGTATAGTGAATTAGTGTTCATGGATGTATTTTGGCCCGAATTTCGAAAGATTGATCTAATGAGGGCAATTAGGACATTTCAAAGACGTCGAAGACGATATGGAAAATAAGAGAATATTCATATGGCTATGGGTTATTATTTGTACAACATCAAATGCCAAAGCATGGTGAATATGATCAAGAAAACGCAAAGTGGTTCTGCAATAAGTGGATAGACAAAAAACAATGGTTAGAAATTCATGGTTATTCTCCAATCTTCACAAATATTGAGTTAAATGAAGATGAGGTTATAGATAGCAGTTAGTGGAAATGAAATTTCATTCTTAAGGATTAGTATGATGACGGAAAAATCTGCGGGTTTTATTCTTACTTCCAATAACTTTCATGATTTTCATTATTCTGTATTATTACTTCATTATAGATCTGGTCATTGGGACTTTCCAAAAGGAAATATTGAAACTAATGAAACTGAATTTCAAGCTGCTACTAGGGAATTGAGAGAAGAAACAGGCATATCAAAATTTAGATTGATACCAAATTTTAGATACGTGATAAATTATAAATATTCTAGAAAATCAGCTTTGATTTCAAAACAAGTAACTTTATTTCTAGCTTCAACTGAAGCAAAAAAAGTAGAAATATCTCATGAGCACATAGGTTATAGATGGGTAGATATTAATACTTCAAGCAACCAACTAACATATTTAAATGCAAGAAATGCATTGATTTATGCCACAAATTACTTACGCGAACTACCAAGTAATGTTAATTATTAGACTTTATATACAATCTTATTTTCCTTTACCACTATAAATATCAATTCATGTTAAAAATCAACTTTCAACAACTGGACAATTAAACAATTTTCTATCTTCATGATTCTTTCAAGTCCAGTAATCTAGATAAAGTTTTGCGCCTGTTTTTTGAATCTAAAATAGAACGACCTATTATTAGATAGCTGCTTCCACTATTAATTGCTAACTTCGGGTTACCTCCTTGAGTACCTACGCCTGGAGAATAAATGGGGATATTTGAAAGGGTTGAGATATGTTTTAAGATCCTCAAGTGTGTTGCTCCCACTACAATTCCATCAACATTACTTTTTTTCGCATATTGTAGGAAAATCTCAAATAGAGGTAAAATTTTATTTTCATTTGATTTTCTCAGTACTACGTCCAAACCATATCCTTCAGTAACATTTTCATGACTCATGTAAGCCAGTGAGATTACTCCCATTCCAAATTTGTGAGCAAGGCGAACAAGAGTGCTTAATTCCTTTCCTCCAATTATTGGATTTATGATGACCGAATCAAAGCCCATCAAGTGCAAATATGTTAAAGTTATCTGATTTGTGCTCGTGACGTCGTTTAATTTTATATCCGCTATTGACAGCAAACCGTACGAATGTATTATTTTGTTCATATTTTCAATATTTCTCTTATTAAATGGGAGTAGAAGATGAAAATTAATTTTAATAGCGCACAGAAACGGGTACAGATTCCTTATCATTTTTTCAATATATTTAAGATTCTGATATCGTGCTTCCAAATCTAGAGCAAGTATTATGAAACTCTTGTTAGCATTTGAAATTTGAACAATTCGTTCTCTGTACGATGGGACTTTATTCATTAACCTTCACTAATGGATGTGACCCTAATAATTTTATTAATTTGATGTAAATATAGCCATGTTCTTCAATTTTGTTTGTGAATGTTGGATCCTCTGATTTTAGACTAGAATACTTTATAAAAGATTGTACTGGATTTTCCGGAATAGTTGCATAATAAAAGTAGGAGATCCCATCAGATTCAGTCATATTCAATGCGGTACCGACAACATACTTCGATTTCTTAGTACTCCTGAAAACAAAGAGAGGAAGTGGGGATTCATCATAAATCATTTTATACGATGCAATTTTTACCAGACTTTGGAAATTACTCAATTTGATCGGCGCATATTTTGAATTCTTGGTACCTTTTGGTCTGCGCCAAAAAATCGATGGAAATTTATCGACGGAAATGATCGGAGAATACACAAGCGAAGGATTTATTATGTTTTCTACTATAGACACCTCTTCAATTCCATTGCTGTTTCTATAAGCAAGATATTGACCACGACTAGAATATTTGACGTAATATATTACGGGTACGTTATTCAGAAAATCAATTTGTGTCGCCAATAAATCTTCTTTGTCCAATCTGAAGGAAAAAGTAAGAAGCGGTGTCCGTTCAAAGGCACAGACAAGTCTGCCAAAATCTTGAATAGTCGAAACCTCGATAAAGAAAGTTGACTTAGGTTGCAATGTTTTACGTTCTAAAATAACATTATTAAAATCATACGAATAAAGAGGCTTCTCTAGATAAATCTCTGCTTGGACCTTTTCAACTATTTTTCTATGCGTCGATCAATTATTTCATTTATCTCGGCGCCCGTTCCTATAAGAACAACCTTAACACCAAGATTGTCTTCTATTTTTTCTATAAAATTCTTTGCTTCAACAGGTAATTTAGAGAATTCTTTTAGACCCTTACACTCCGGAAAAACTACATCCAATTTGGTAACAGCTATTTGGGTTGCGCTGTTTATCATCACTGATTTCTTTGCCAACTCCATATTAAAGGGGGACGATCTTCTCTGTCTCCCAGTTACACTTCCATATTCTATCCAGCCCAATTTTCGAGCTTCGTCAACTGTAATTTCATTTTCCAATGGTCCACTGCCAACACGAGTGACATAGGCTTTAAAGACTAAAATAACATCATCGACTTTTTTTGGTCCTATGCCAATATCAGAACATATTCCAGAAGCAGTAACATCTTTAGAAGTCACAAATGGATAGTCGCCATGATACAAAGAGAGAAAGGTTCCTTGTGTTCCCTCTAAAATTACCGAATGGTTTTTGTCAATAGATTCATTAACTATATCAGAAACATTTCCAAGATAATTCTTCAAGTCATTTACGTTTTTAGCCAAATTCAGGATTCTAAAAGCGCGATCAGCATTTGCCGGACCTGTACCGCTACCTGTAGTGCCAACTATTTTCTTTAGATGAGCATCTTCCATGTCTCTTCTTATGTGCACATTATCAATAATTCCACATTGATTGTCTATTACGGTTCTTTTCTCCGCATTATACTTCCGAGCTTCGTCTATCAGGATGTTTGGTGTGACAAGTACTCCAGCACCAATCAAAAGTTTGGTTTCAGGATTTAAAACTGCACTTGGCAACATGCGGACTTTAAAAGTTTCATCATTGTAAACAAATGTGTGACCGGCATTTGCTCCAACTCCTCCTCTTACGGCAATTTGTGGCTTATCCTTAATCGATAAGTACGCAATAATTTTTCCTTTTCCTTCATCACCGTAAAAACCGCCTACTATTACTTTACAGGTCATTTTCAAATTCAAATGAATTTCAAGTAAATATAAGGATAATCAAGAAATATGAAAACTATAGATCTTAATCGAATCATTGGAGATGAACAATTTAGGATTTACATATTGACGTTTTAGTTTTATCCTATCGGATCGTTCACAAAAATAGCAGTCATCTTACATATTAACTACCTTTATTGTGAGTGACACAATTTTATATAGTCGATTCAAACTAATGATACTATTTAACATGGATTATGCAAAGTTGTGTAAAGAGATATTAGAACTGGATGCAAAAATTCGTTTTGCAGGTATATGTGACGAATCAGGTGAGATTAAATTTGGCGGTCAGCGAGAAGGCCTGGCTAACTTACTTACAGCTGAAGAAACAAAGAGATCGAATTTGCAAGCACTTGCTAGATGGGGATTACGCAATTCCTTAGCATCCAAAGTAGGCAAAGGAAAATACGCAATGGCAGAGTATGAGAAGATAAAACGCATTACTGCTCCTTTGGATAACGATCATCTTTTACTGGTTACCACAGAAGTAGACGCAGATCATCAAAAGATAATAACGAAGGTTCTAAAATTACTACAAGAATAATTATTCGTAGGGCAATATCAGAATCTTGCATATAGCCTTGCTTGGCTTTTTTATGATTTTTGGTGATTTTGAATTAATTAATTTGCATCTAAACTCATTTAATCCATCCATGCTCATGTTCCCTGTGATCATGTGAAGCTCCCACACCGGTTACTGCTCCCATGTAATCCCCATACACTGCTATAACGTCCTTCCTATCTGAGAGCTCCTTGAGAAATTCTAATGTTAATTTGTTGTTGAAGGCATAATGTGTTCCACTATCGTGTATTGTCGGGTTCATTCCAGTTTTGCTAATGATATAATCTCGCATTTGTTCAGAACTTACTTCTGGTTTTGTGAAAATCTCTATCAAGTAAAAGGGATCTTTATCTGGATTATTTCGTTTTCTCATCATCAGATCATGAATGAGCTTGGGATGAACCTTCGGAAGATGCATTTCATACAGAGTATGAAGTCCTTCAAAGACTCTCTTTAATTCATTTAGCCCAGACAATCTACAATTCAAATATAATATATCTTTCTAGCTATAAGAGCATTTTCGACTAACTCATTTTCTCGAAAATCATTTTATGAATTTATTTGTATCTTGTTTTCAACTTGAACAAACTTTGTGATATTTTGGCTAACCAATTAAATACGTTAAGGATAAGCTGGGTACTTGATATCCGCCTATGAATTCCAATGACAATGACATCGAAAATTTACTTTTTATTATAGCAAATCTCCCAGATTTTCTTAAAGTGTCAATTTGCAGAACTAAAACAAGGGAATTAGCAGAAATGGGGGAATTGGAAAAAAAGGAAGCCATATCCAGGAGTTTAAATTCCATCAACTTGGTCCAGCAAGATAAACTGGTAGAATTAACTAGAACTTGGATGAAGGTGATCTCTGAGATAGAACCCGATGAGCTCACGTGCATATTACATTGTTATCTTCTGATATTAGATAGTGTCAATCTTTTTAATAAAATAGATCCGAAGTTGATATTGAGCGCATTTTTTTCTCTCAATGATGATGAAAGGAATAAGCTAATGGTTTGTCTTAAGGAAGCGTTATTTCTTAATCCTAATAGACAGCATATTTTGAGAAATATTCCAACGAATTTGGCTAAAGTAATACTGAATTAAGGTGTCCCAGGATTTTCGGGGTTTTTTTTCAATTCCTCAACTTTGTCTAAGCCAAAGAATCCTCTCTCATATTTTTTCAGTGCTTTCCTGTGCTCTGGTAATGACATGTCTAAATGCATTTCATTTATTACCATAACTCCGTAAGTAGTCCATTCTTTCCAGCAATCCTTACATGACGGATACTTTAATGAAGAAGTGTCTTCAATTTCTTTTTCCTCAAAACTTTTGCCACATTTTAAGCAATTCATTTACAAGTGATGATATCTAAGGATATTTTATTGTTTTATTCAAACAACCTAGGCAAATACCGCATTCCTGTTTTTTTTGTATCTATGATACTTCTTAATATGATCGCGCATTACCTCCATACCTTCAAATTTCATATTGCACTTCTTACATTCGTATATCTTATTATCGTGCATTATTTGAAAATGGTGCATCATTTCTTCTAATGTTCTAAAATTTCTTCCACAATAGTTGCAACTATTTTTTTTTAAGAAATTAAATTTGTGAAAATTGAACATATCTATTGAATTGTGTTTTTGGTATTTATATTATTATCAAATATTTTCTACTTTGATAAAAAACTGTTTTGGGTAGTTCATTCATGTAGAATAATCAAAATCTTATTATCTTAATTTGATATCTTCCTAAATTATTATGGTACGCCTTGATGTTGATTTCTATGCAAGGAATACAGAAAACGTTGCAAGGGATCTGCTAGGTAAGAAATTAGTTAGAATGTATGATGATGGGTCAGGAAAGTTAAAGAGATTGTCTGGGATGATATACGAGACTGAGGCATACGGATCAAAAAATGACCCTGCAAGTCATGCTTTTAGTGGCTTGACGAATAGGAATTCGGTAATGTTTAGCGAAGTTGGTAAAGCATATGTCTATTTTATTTATGGAATGCATCATTGTATGAATGTCACTGCACACTCTCCAAAAAGAGATGCAGGTGCAGTGTTGATTAGATCTTTGATACCAGTTGAGGGAATAAATACAATGATGTTTCTTTGTAATATGAAAAACAAATTGAATCTAACAAATGGACCTGGCAGGTTAACAAAGGCGTTAGATATTAACAAATCCCACAATGGACTCAATCTAACTAACAAACAATCAATACTGCAAATAGAAGACGATATAAAACCCAAGAAAATAGTTAGTACAACAAGAATTGGTATAAGTAGAGCTCAGGAGAAATGTTGGAGATACTTGATTTCAAACGATTAATCAGAAAATCCCAGCTAATAATCCAGTTATTTCTTTACACTATCACGT
>JAATVM010000016.1 GCA_014523495.1 Nitrososphaerales archaeon TH1920 | reverse complement strand
TACCAATACTTGGCCTTTATTTTTTCGATTACCCTCTCATGTTCAGGGCCCCTTCTTCGGGCATATTTTTCCATCGCACTTAATGGGACGCCTCCCAATGTTCTTGCCAATCCTGCGAAGAAGACATTCTTTATAGGATTATCACGGCCTACTTTATGCATAAATTTCTGAATTCCATACCTGAAATTATGTTGCCATGTCTTGTACATCACTCCCAATTTAGACGGATCCATGGTATTTCCAATATCAAAAAACTCTGATTTTTCGAGCAGTCCTATTGGAACAAATGTCAGAGGAGTTGTTGTAAATTTCGAATCAGGTTGTTCTGTTTCCAGAGAATGAATCAATTCAATTGTCTCCCAACTATCCTCTACAGTTTCATCGTTGTCTAATCCCATTATCAGCGTAAACGCGGGAACCCAATAGTTTTCATTTAATGTCTTTATTCCAGTCTTGACAACCCAATGCCATTCAGAAGGCTTAAATGGAGATAATTTTCTGTCAGCATATTTTCCAATTAATCTTATGCTTCCAGTTTCAAACCCACACTGTATGCCTATCATATTGTCAGGTGACGCTCTAATTATTTTCGAAATGTTCGGTATTAAACGCTCATCAGCTATGGCTCCAGCAAGAGTTCCATGAGTTGGATTGGTATGTTCGATACCAGTAGACATTATTCCAGAAAATAATTCTTCTAGCGCTTCTCTATTTGGTTGCATGTTTTTGGTCGTTCTTGGATTCAGTCCATATACAAAAATGTCATCACTGTGTACCCAGGCATTCTTCAATCCGCCATATTTCATATTGACTTCTATTTCTTTAACAACTTTCTCTACTGGATAATATCTTAAGGGTCTAAGAGTCACATCACAAAATTTACAGCCGCGTCCGCAGCCTCTCATTACTTCAATCATCCCATGCATACTTGGATTAATTATAATAGGAATTTCATCGACTGTAGGTTCGTTCCAATAATGAATAAACCTTCCATGATGAGTCTTATCATCTCTTACAAATTCCTTTATCTCAACTTTGAAGGGATTTTTCTTAAATGGGTTTGCTGTTTCAAGTTCATTATTGATCAATGCATCAAAAAACTTGCTACCAGCACCATCTATTTCAGGACCTATGCCACCAAGATCACCTTCTACAATTCCGTATAAACCATATTCCTCTATTTTCTCCGGATCGTAGTTATATTGCCAAGTACCGGAAGCACCTGCAATCACTTTTGCCTTGCTTCCATTTTTTTCCTTTGCTCTATTAATTTTCATGTGGAGATCTTTGGTATAGAATTCATCGTATGAGATTTGCTTACGTCCATAAGTGAAAGTCATAGTTACAGGACCCATTCCAAGAGGATCCATTTCGTATGTCCCTACCACTTCAGTTTCAGGACCGATGAATTTTTCTACATAATCTGGATGTGCAACTACAACATCTTCTCTGCTGTAACCATCTCTAACCAGAGAAGCTTCAACTTTCCTCAACCCATAAGGGGCATAATCTGCAATTCCATTATTATTAGAAATAGGATTACAAATAAAATCAAACAATAATCTAGGAGTGACCTGGTTGCGAAGTATTTTGTATAGTAATGTGTTATGCGATCTATTGGGATCAATAGCTGGTGCGCACCCGAAAAATGATGCTAATGATATGCCACGATATGGCGACATAAGAGTACGATCTGCTGTAAGAACAACCTTTGGATATTTCAAGAGTCCCTTATACATACCAAAAAGGCGTAGATTTTAAGTTTTCCAAATTTTAGAAAATTATTTAGAAACTCTTACCTTAATATGATTCTGAGAATATCCTTATCTCTCAAAATGTGATTTAATCCTACTTTTTGGGAACTAAACTTAACACTTTTGCCCCAAACATAGGCATACTTGAAGTCTTTTACGAAATTCCTATGAATCTTTAGACACACATCACGAATGGTACAATTTTGATTCATAATGAGTGGTTCTTCATAATCAATCTTATCGCCTCTAGGCTTGAGAAAAATTCTAATAAAGGCCAATTTATCATAAATAGATCTTTTCAAATAATCAATGTTTATTTTACGATCTGCAGAGATAGCAATAAAATTTTGCATGGTTCTATCTATCTTTGAAATGAATTTACTATCAACAAGATCTATTTTGTTCAATACGACAAGTGAAGGTAAGTAAATCCTGTTACCAGAAACAGAGTCTATTAATTGTTCGACCGTTAAGTTTGGCTCCTTGATTATTATTCGGCCATTGTTAATCCCATGGATTTTGAGTACTTCCTTTACTAACTGATCGGGAATGCCTGAAACCTGATTATGAATCGACAATCCCCCATAGTGAGCTTTTTCTATAAATACTTCAGGAAGCTTTTTGTTAATTCTTATTCCAACTTCATTAAGCTCATTTTCCAATATGTTCAGAAGTCCGGGTTGAAAAACGTCCAAAACCATAAGTACTAGATCTGCATTTCTTGCAACCGAAAGAACTTTTCTTCCTAAACCTCTACCTTTAGACGCTCCTTCTACGATTCCAGGAAGATCAAGTATCTGAATCTTGGAACCATTATAATCCATCATTCCTGGCACGGCAGTGAGTGTTGTAAATTGGTAAGATGCAGTACGTGAATTTGCATTAGTTAATGCATTGAGCAATGTTGATTTTCCTACACTGGGTAATCCTACAAGTACTACTGATGCATCTCCAGATTTTCGAACGTTGAATCCCTCATTTTCTTTTCCTGTTGATACATTTTTTCCATGTCTATTTTCATCTAATTCGCGTCTAAGTTTTGATATTTTTGCCTTAAGAATTCCAATGTGAAATTCTGTAGCTTTATTTATTTGAGTCCTATGGATCTCTTCTTGAATAGCTTTAATTTTCTCAGGAATTCCCAGGGATAAACCCCCCTAAGTTAATCTCCTGCCATTCGATAAATATCTTTGTTCGTGAATCAGCATCATCTCTTAATTAGACCTTTGTTATTCCATCAAAATCCGACAATTAGCATGTTCACTATATTTGATCTAAAAAATTAAATTTGAATTATTCCTATAAAGTTCATTTCCTTTGATAAATATAGATAACAATTCCCACAACTGAAATTATTGCTCCAAGGAGTACGTAATTTATTGGAGGTAAGAATAGTACTCCAATGTTTGGAATAACCAACTTGACCCTTCCAATGAAATTATGATCCTTTATTGGGAAATCAACTCCTGGTATAGAGCCAGGACTAGAATCCCCCTTTGTTATTATAACTCTCTTCCCGTTTTCTAATGTAATTTCAACAATACGATGTACTATTATTCTATCTTCCCCAGCAGGTTTATTGAAAGCTATAATGTCGCCTACACTGGTGCTATTAAACATGTGCCCGTCGCCAATAAATACAAGATCATTTATCTTTAAAGTCGGATTCATTGTATCACTAGATATCAAGAATAGAGGCAATGGGTTATCCAATACAGTCTCAAAATAACGGTAAACTGAAATAATTATTAGAACCCCTAAGACAAAAACTATGATATTTTTGATAACTGTAGGAAGGCGTGATTTTTCATCCAACAAATTATGAAAAATTATTTATATAGATTAGATAAATCTTTAGATTTTCATACATTATTGGCAGCTCAGTCTAATGCCTTTTCATCATGTTAAATGATACTTAGTATAACTCTGAATCTTCACTGCTGCCAATAGTTAGTTTATTTTTTTGATATTTAACATAATCGTCTACAGCAGAATTTGCTTGCAAATCAGCGTCATAATTTTCGGTTCTCATAATGTGTCTATATTCTACCGTATCAAATAATTTTTCTAGATTGGATATTTCCATTGACATATTTTTTAATTCAGTATTTCTAATTTTAAATTTTTTTGATCGTTGATTTACTAGTAATATACTATCTGATTTAATTCGAATCTTATTGGTGTGGAGATTGCTTATCTGCAATGCTCTCTTTAGGGCAAAATATTCTGCTTGATTATTTGTCTTGATGCCAATAAATTCCCTATAACTGAATAACCTACTATTATCCCTAAATCCAATTATTCCGATACCTGAAAGCCCTGGATTTCCTCTACTTGAACCATCAATGTAAATTTCATGCAATAAAATTCAATATTATTGCCTATAATATAATATTAACAATAGTTATTGACTGCCTGAGAATAATAACTATGTTATTTACATTTCTTGTGTGTTCGTCAGATAGATTCAAATCTTTTTCATATATATTAAAGTGCATTTTTAAGATTCAATATAAGTGACAATGTATGCCTAAAAGAAGAATTAAAGAAGAGAAACCAAGGAAAAAAATCGGAAAAAAACAAATTCTAATACCGCCGATAATAGTCGGTATTGCAACTCTTTCTGGATTCTTGATAATGCATTTCTTTCCAGCTCCATCCCCAGTTCAAGTTTGCCTTAAGGGGCATAACAAGGATACATTTAATATTCATTCTACGATCGATTTGCAAGTTGACGGAGACAAAAAATTATTTCCGGATTCGCTTGGAAAACATAAAGATGGTAAGGAATGCCTTAGAGTTATTCATGCAGACAGTATAGGCGACACAGTTCATGTACAATTCGTTCGCCCAGTCAGACTTACATTAGATGATTTTATGAAGATTTATTCTTCAGATAATGGCACAATACAAGTAACAGATAATTCAACTGGAAAGTATGAATATCAAAATATTAGTCTTGCAAGCTATAATATAGACTATTATTATTTCTCTGATAACGGTTTTGTTAAAATTAGTAATCTGACAAGTTCACCTCCCTTAAGCGATAATTTTCTTGGAAAGATCTCACTGGTCTCCAAATAGGTATAAATAGAAAGTAACATTTTTGATAAGAATTGAGTAAATCTGCAGTAATTATTAAGGGTGATGGGACTGGACCAGAGCTGGTGGATGCAATGATCCAGGTACTGAGGGAATGTAAATCTAAGATTAAATTAGTTCCATGTGATGCTGGATCAGAATGGTGGAAAAAAAACGGTGGTAATTCATATATTTCCGATGAAGTTTGGAACCTCCTGGAAAATTCCGATGCTTGCTTTAAAGGTCCAACCACAACTATTCCGACTTCCACAGCACCTAGGAGTGTGGCTGTAAGCATTAGGCAAAAATTTAACTTGTTCGCTAATGTTCGCCCAATAAAGACATACAAGAATTCCGCACATCAACTGGATTTTATTTGTGTAAGAGAGGCAACGGAGGGACTTTATTCCGGTATAGAATTTAAGATTGGTGATGACTCGGCTATAGCTGTAAGAAAAATAACTAAAAAAGGCTGTGAAAAAATAGTAAGACACGGATTTAAATCAGCAAATGAAATGAAGTTTAAAAAAATTTATGTTATTACCAAAAGAAATATCTTGAAAGAAACTGACGGAATTTTTTGGAACACTGTGCAAAACATTCAATCAGAATTCAATGAAATTGTTGTAGAGGAATATTATATAGATAATATGACACAACAATTAGTCAAGAATCCAGAACGGTTTAACAAGAGTATCTTGCTAAGTACCAACTTATTTATGGACATTGTATCTGAATGTGCTTCTGGGCACGTAGGATCTATTGGAAACGTTTACTCCGGAAATTATGGAGACAATTATGCAATGTTTGAACCTGCGCACGGGAGCGCTCCAAAATACGCCGGTTCAGATAAAGTTAATCCCGTAGCTACTATTCTGTCGGGTGCCTTGATGACTAAATATCTTGGAGAAAATGATATATGTAACGCAATCTTTGCTGCAACTGAAGAGATAATAAATGAGGGAAAATATCTCACTTACGATTTAGGTGGTTCAGCGTCTTTAAGTAAAATGGCAAAAGAGATTGCAAGTAGATCTAGGAATTATTTACCAGGGTATAGTAAAAAAATCAAATAGAAAGCTATTGATTCATATACATAGTTCAATAACTTTCAGTGTTTCATAAAATAGATCCTTCTCACATATCTTTTTCATCGTAAGATTATTTTTTTCTATGAAGCTATCTAATTTTTCAGTATCTGAAAGGCTTGATACCAACATTAGGATTTTGCCGTTACTAGTTAATTTACCAATTGCGCTTATTAGAAAATGAATAGAAAGTTCAATTCCTGTAGGGCCTCCATCAACAGTCTTATCCACATAATTTTTCGTATTTGGCAGATATGGTGGATTGAATACAATCATATCAAATTTTATATTTCGTAAAGCAGTTGCCGCATCACAACATATCAGTCTCTCATTTCTTGACGTCTTTAGTATATGTTTTAATGAATAGAAATCTATATCAGTTCCTACAACAATACTAAAATTCTTTGATAGTTCTCTTAAAATGTATCCACTACTGGTACCAATTTCTAATGCTATAACGCCATGATATTGGTTGACAATATTTGCAAGGAAAATACTGTCATCAGATGGAAAATACAATAAAGTTAAATCATCCCATCAAATTTATATTTGTATAACTTGATTTGAGTTACTTATTTGCCAGAATTTTCTCTATAATTTAATACATTAGAAATTTTTACTAGTGTTTCTATATTTAATTCATCGATTCTTTTATTGTCATATTGTCTATCGTTTAATAATGACACGACGTTCTTGTTTCTGTGACTAAAAAGATACTCTAGATTTGCAATAATTTCCCTACTCATTTTCTTTTTTTTACTTTTTAACCTTATGACTGTGGATTGAATTTGGGGAGGAGGTAAAAAGGAATCTTTACTTACCTCAAATAATGGTTCAATATCAAAACAGTATTGTGTAAGAACCGTAACGACAGAATACTTTGCGTATCCTGGATATGCAATGAGTTTTTCTGAAAATTCTTTTTGTACCATTATCACCGCTTCCCTAAATTGGTGTAATGATAACCACTTCATAATCTCTTTTGATTTGGAATATGGAATATTAGATAAAAAAAAGTCAAATACAAAAGGATCGTGTGTGAAGAAGTCTTCATTGAAAATCCTGATATTTTGTACGTTCATAAGGTATGTTTTTGCTTTAGAATACAATTCTTTATCTATCTCAAAGGAATATACAAATTTAGCAAGTTTTGATATCTCTCTCGTTAAATAACCATTTCCAGTACCAAATTCTAACACTGTATCTTTTTTTCTAACATCACACGACTCAATTATCTTGGAAATAGTACTGTAATCTATAAGAGAGTGTTGACCAAAACGGGTCCTATTGTCATTTACCAACAAATAGTGTCATCCTGGTTTCCCGAGCAATTTCTTCAATTATTCTTTTTGTTACTAGTTTGTGTATATCTTTTAACCCTATTCTTGATTGGATATCTGAAAAAGAAGTAAATTTTTCCTTTTCTCTGTCCCTAATTATACTCATCATGTATGTCTTTCCTATTCCTGGTATCAATTCAAGCGAATGAATTCTAGGAGTTATTGGTTGTGCGCTATTTATATAGGATACAAATCGTTCCTCACTTGAGAGTACTATCTTTTCAACAATGGAAGGAAGATCGTTCTTTGCAGATTGTGATATTGAATTGTATTGTAATTTGCCAAGAACACTGATTATTTTGTTTCTACCTTCTTTTCCAATGTACACTTTTTCGCCTATTTCAAAATTAGCGTTTTGAGAGCCAAGTAGTTCTAATAAGGTTAGACGATTTTCCCCTATTGCTTGAATAATTATTCCCTCTCTGCCCCTTATTGTGATAGACTTTCCTCTAAGAGAGTAGTCTAACACATATGCATATTCTTCAAACTTATGATTATGAACAGTATAATCATGACTTGTATGTCTACTATGAATATTATCTTGATTGGTAGAATCCAATTACCTGCAAATATATACTGCGTACTTTTTAAGTTTCATGTACTGACGTAATTTTTTGTAATATGCTTTCAGAGGTTGATGTTAGTATTAATTTCTTCCAACCAAATGTAAAAGCCCTTATTTCCTCCAAAGATGAGGGTAATATATTCACGACTTCTACTGCCTCTTCTTCAGTAAGACCACATTGGCTTATTAATTCGCTAACTAATTTTTGTGCCTGCTTTTGAGATATTTTTGAGAATTTATTCACATAATCATAGGTCCATCTCTGAATTTGATCCATTTCATCAACTTTCTTCGTTTCCAATATCTCCTTAACATCCGGGAGTGTAATCATTTCTTTTTTTGTAATTTTCGTCAATATGCAATACCTTCTATTTTATGGGGCGGATATGGTTGAATTTAGTTTGCAACAACTTTTGTTTGTCCCCAACTAGTATACTCACCTTTACAATTCTTCTCCCAATATCTTTAATATATCCAACCCTTCCTTGAAACCTTCTATGTGGAGTTGTTTTATGTTCTCTTGGATCTATGACTACCACAACTTTATCACCGACTGAATAATCAATAAGTAAATGTGAAAGTCCCCTTGACATATTACCCTTAGTTAAAATATGTCTGGATTTCCTTCTAATACCGTGAGATTTTGGCATATCGGATTATGATGTTTCTCTATAATTTAATATTATCTAGTAACCTTGACTTTTTGTTGGAAACTGGGAAATATGGTTTGAAGTAGGCCAAGAACCTCTATTTTTTCATAATTCACTTGTTAATCTATTATTTTTGAGGATCTCCAATTCCTTGTTCATTGAGTGTAAATAGTATCTCTCTTTCTGAATGATATGGACTATCGACCATCCTTGCTATTCGATTTTTGCCAGCTTTTTTTAGATATAGACGGTAAGTACTAGTATGGGCCATGACGTTTCCTCCAGTGGCTATATGAGGATCACCAAATATTGCATCTGGTGAGGACTGTATTTGATTAGTTATCACTACCGCTATTTTGCAGGTTTCACCAATCCTTAGGAGAATGTGTAACAATCTGTTAATTCTTTGCTGTCTTTCTGACAGGAAAGATCTACCAAGAAATTCAGCTCTATAGTGAGATACAATGGAATCAACAATCATTATCTTTATGTTGTGCAAACTAATAATATTCGGAGATTCCTGAATAATCACTTCTTGGTGAGCGCTATTGTACGCTTTTGCAACAATAATATTTTCAAGTGCTCTATTAGGATCAAATTTTCTTGCAGAGGCAATAGATGCGATTCTTTCTGGTCTAAAGGTGTTTTCTGTATCAACATACAATGCTCTAGATAAATTATCTTCACTTTCATTTTGTTGAACAGTAACACATAGCGTATGACAGATCTGGGTTTTTCCTGTGCCGTATTCTCCATATAGTTCAGTAATTGCCCTTGTTTCTATTCCACCACCTAATAATTCATCTAAATTTTTTGAACCTGTGGCAATACGATATTCTGATTTTCTCTTTTCATAAATCTGATTTGCAGTAATAAATGGCTTATCAAAAACACCTTTGTCTTCTAATATTTCTCTTGCTCTATTACATAGTAATGTACATTTCTCTATCGTTATTCCTGTAGCCTCGGCAATATCTGTAGGACCCCGAATAACTAGATCTTTAATGGATCTAAATCCAGCTTCCCTTAAACAAGTTTTAGTTGCTGGACCAATATCCTTTAATGTATCAATATCAAATATTCCGTCATTACCAGTATCGGACAATTTGTATGTATCAAATGGTACCTAATAATTTGATTTGATTTTTAAACCTTGTTGTTAGTTGTATCCCAATGATTCACTATACATCATCATTTTCCAGATAGGATTCTTTTTGCCAAATTCAATGTTCCTTCTATAGTGTGTTCCTCAGAATCTGCTGGAAATACATTCCTTGAAACAAGCTCCCTTGTCGTATTGGGTCCTATACTTATCAATACGTCAATATTTCTGAAATACTCTCTAAAATTCGAAAGAATATTTTGCATTATGCTAAAGAAATTACGTACTGCCGAGGGACTAGTAAATATCATCACATGTATTCTGTTCTGTTCCATTTTCTTGGAGAAATTAATCCAAGTTTCATTTATTGCTGCTATTTGCGGATAATATGTATAAAATTCAGCCACAATTATTCCCATTGAATTTAATTTATCTTTAAGAAATGAATTTGAGGCGCCACTTCTCGGTATAACAATTCGAGTACCGCGTTTAAGCGACAGTTTTCTAATTAGTTCTAAAATACCCTCCGACGAAAAATCGCTCGGGACCCAGTTTACAAAAATGCTATTTGCTTCTAGCCTTTTTCTTGTTGATGGACCGATTGCAATTACGTTACATTTCTTCAATTGTTCCTCAAAGAGGTGAGTTAGTTTATTTTTTCTCGCTAATTCAAACAAAATGTCAACGGAATTAGGACTCATGAAGATATAATAATCATGTTTCTTAGTGCAGATATCAGAAAATTTTTCGGAAAAATCACTTGACTCAACAGGAACTAGCTTGATAGTTGGTAAAGAAATCGGAATCCCACCTTCTTCCTTCACTAGTCGTGTGAATTCGCTATTCTTATTTTTCCCACGAGTTATTGCAATTGTTTTGTTAAGGAAAATATTACTCAATAGCATAATAAAATTTGCTTCTCATAAAAGCATTAGGATTACTATTTTAAGATATTGATATATTTTTAGACAACTAGCTTTTTGGAGGGAACCATTCTATCTTGTTTTGAATACCAACCACTTTTCCGATAATGATTATGGAGGGAGATTGAACTTTTTTTTGTTTAACTTTTTTTTCGATATTACTCAAATTTCCCATTATTACTCTTTGTCTATTTGAGGTGGCATTTTCAATAACTGCAATTTTGGTATCTTCCGTCAATCCCGAGCTAATCAACCTTCTAGTAATGGCTCGTAATTGTTCGAGACCCATGAAAATCACAATTGTATCTGCGGCCTTACTTACTGAATCCCATTTTATAGACGATTTTTTTTTATCAATTGACTCATGTCCTGTTAATATGACTACAGAAGATGAGTGGTCCCTGTGTGTTAATGGTATACCTGCATATACTGCGGCTCCATTTAATGAAGATATCCCAGGCACAATTTCATATTTTATATTTT
>JAATVM010000148.1 GCA_014523495.1 Nitrososphaerales archaeon TH1920 | reverse complement strand
TGAACGTATACAGGCAAGTAACATTTGTTTCAGGAACAAGTAGCGGTAACGATGATAATGGTCACGGAACAGCTGTCGCCGGGGTTGCAGCGGCAAAAGATAACTCTCGGGGTGTAGTGGGCCTTGCGCCAGGCGCTAGATTATGGGCTATCAAGGTTCTTGACAAAAACGGCATTGGTCTTGCTTCCGATATAATAAAAGGGATCGATTATGTAACTCAACATGCAAACGAGATAGATGTTGTGAATTTGAGCTTTGGAGGTGATGGTGCAAGTAATGCTCTTCATACTGCAATCGTTAATTCTGTGGCAGCTGGAGTAACTTATACAGCGGCTGCTGGGAATCAAGCAAAGGATGCCTCATCAGTAATTCCCGCAAGCTTCCCAGAAGTAATAGCCGTATCAGCAATTGTTGACACTGACGGAAAGTGTGGTGGTATTTCTCCTATATCTACAACAGCCGGGAAAGATGATACCTTCGCAAGTTTTAGTAATTATGGATCAGTAGTTGATATGGCTGCGCCAGGCGTACTGATCAAAACAACAACAAAAGGGAGTTTCTATACTTTATTCAGTGGTACGAGCGCCTCAACTGCTCACGTTACAGGCGCCGCGGCATTATATGAATCTGAGCATCCTGGAGCAACACCCTCAGATATCAGAAATGCTCTTAGGAATTTTGGATCCTCACCCGCTACAACATGTGATGGTAACGGCCATGGTTATTTTACAGGAGATCGTGATACGATTGCCGAACCATTACTGTACACCGGAAGCATTTCAACTTCGCCTTAACCTCCACCATCCAGCTGAACAACCAATCTCCTATATGTGGTGTAATTGCAAGTGGTCGTCAATCCGTAAATCCTGCCTCAAATGTGCTTGACAACAACCTGAATACAAGGTGGGCAAATCTAAGAGGTCCAGTTAGCTTGAAACCTTTTGCAATCCGACTAGTTCTTAGGACTTGAATTTTTATATTTTCTTTTTTATTATTGAAATAAATGACTTCAATTTATTAATAGTATCCTTGTTCTAGAATAAGGACTCATATTGTAAACAATTTGAATCCCTTCCGACCTAATGAAGGAAACGAATTAAACCTACCATTAAGGAAAACAGACTTACCGCAAGAAAGAACTATTTCTTTTATTCATACAAGTTCTCCAGGAATTTTCGACGCTGGAATAGTTTTATTCTCTATTAAACCACCAAAAGATGTAATGTTTGTGGAATTTGAATTAGTAGTTTTGCAAGGTTGATCATTAACACAAATTGTCCTAGTGCAATTTCCATTTTCACACCTAGAAGTTACATTCGCTTGGACTTGTCCAAAGCTTAGGTGAGGACCAAGCTGAATAATGAAATATAAATTATGTAGGTAATTGCAATATAGAGGATGGGAAAATTCGATTTAATTTTCATCATAACTGGTTTGTTCTTTATCTAAGGAGTATTCATTTGCTTGTGCCGACTGAGTGCGTCAAATGGTCTTGTACCTAGGAAGTATGACAGGAAGGGGTCTTTTTTAATTTATTGCATTATTGTCCTAACAATTCACAGTTTACATTTACCGTATCTTCGTGTGGATTAATGTCCAAGACTCTATCTATTCCCTCATTGCATTCAAAGGAATCATGTCCTGATCCTCCGATAAGAACATCATTACCACTTCCTCCAAATAGATGATCATTTCCTTCTCCGCCAACCAATAGACTGACTTGCATTAAGAGAAGGTCACTTTGTGTGGAACCAAAAATATCGGAACTCTGACTATTACGGTTTAAACTATCAGCAATTAACATTTGCTCCGTATCAGAAAGGTCATTAGTGTCCAATCCCAAAAACAATTCATTAAGTCTATTGTTAATAGCAGACTCATTTGTTGTCTGGGAGCTAGCGAGACTAGTCGTAGCATCAGCATAAATGTAGTCATCCCCATCTTGTCCAAACAATTTGTCAAATGCTGAGCCCCCTTGAATAGAATCATTTCCATCACCACCGTAAACAATATCTGCTCCTTCATTACCTTGTATCGCATCATCTCCTCCTTGACCGAAGAACCTCTCACTTAAGAACGATCCAATAATTATATCATCGTTGTTAGTTCCAGTACATGTTGGAATCACACATTGTATTAAATTATCCTCTGTTAGCGAGGCATGAATCTCATGAGAATAAAATATGCCTAGCATATCAATAACTTTGTCAGTTTGATATGGTATACTAGTTTCAATGCCTTTGAGAGATAATGCTATTAATACTACAAATAAGAATAACCTACTGGTCACAATAGGTTACTTAATAAAGTGAATAAAAATATTGAGCAATTAATTTAGTATATTTTCGAATTAAGAAAAGATAGTATAATATCTTACATAAAAATAATAATTATCATGGTGAGACCAGGATATTTACATATGTCTAGATTTAAGGTAAATTTAATCAGGACAATATGACCTGTTATATCATTTAGCTATCTCATCTATAGAATCATTTAGATAGCAATATGTGTCCAATGTTTAACCTCTATTTGTCCTTTTTAAATAAGTAGGTTGGGATAACTTGCTTACCTATCCAAGATTTTCGCAGTTAGGATTTGCAGTATCTTCATCGGGATTGTAGTCTATAACACGATCAGAACCTTCATTGCATTCAAATAAGTCATGTCCTGATCCTCCGATAAGAACATCATTGTCGCTTCCACCATAGAGTTTGTCGTCACCTTCACCACCGAACATTAAGTTTCCACCGCCGCCAAAAACGATGTTGGTTCCAGAATCACCGAAGATGACATCATCTCCATCCTGACCAAACAAGGTGTCTGAACCTTCACTACCCTGAATATTATCATTTCCCTCACCTCCATATATTAAGTCAGGTCCACCATTACCTTGTATTATGTCGTTCCCTCCAAGGGCAGATATTGTTTCACCTATGACCGTTCCGATTATGGTGTCGTCATTCTCAGTACCCTCGCAGGGAGATATTGGAGACGTACAAATTATTATGTTATCTTCAACCGATAAAAGTTGATATTTTGATTGTGCTGATAAGGATTCCATGGTACTTGATGAACTAAAAATGTCCACCTGAGCTATTGCTGAACTTGACATCAGAATTAAAAATCCAAAAAT
>JAATVM010000147.1 GCA_014523495.1 Nitrososphaerales archaeon TH1920 | reverse complement strand
TGGATGCTAAGAAAACATCTATTCCAGCGCCAGAGCCCAAATCTACTACAGTTTCTCCTTCTTTCAGATTAGCAAAGTTAAGAGGAGCTCCACAACCAAGTCCAAGAATAGAGGACCCCGGTATTGATTCTAATGCTATGTCATTATAACCAATAACAAGTGATGAATTTTTGGGATTAGAATCTGTTGTATTACAGCATTCCTGAGGTACACAACAGCAATTTGAGTTACCATTTAATGCAATATTACGATACCTTTCTCTGATTTTTGCTTTCAAAATGTTTTGTTTCATTGCTATATAGTTTACTACGGAAACTATTTAAGTTGTAAAGGAGACTTTAGTAAACTAGGTGACACATTGGAAACAAAAGGACAAACAGTAAAGCAATTACCGATGTATAACAATGAATGTAGTTTTGCAGGTTATAACGCAGCAAATCTAATGAAAGAAACGGCCAAAATTCGGAAATTAATTACTAAAAGAGGAACAATAGAGATGTTAATACCTCTTTGTTGCTCTACAGACCCAGTCAGACATAGAGAATTTAGAAAGTTACTTAAAGGCTTTAGTAGTAAGACCCTAGCTCGCAGACTAAAAGAATTAGAAAAAGGAGGAATATTAGAAAGGCAAGCATACAACGAGATACCTCCCAGAGTAGAATATAGACTCACTTCAAAAGGTCAAGAATTAGTAGAATCTATCATTACATTATTGCAATGGATGAGAAAGTGGTCGAAATCTTAGTAATAACTTGAATTGAAATAATTTATCAGGCCAAAAAATTGAGTCAAAAATAGTTTACTATAAAGTAGCTATGTGGAAGGGCTCTCATTACCCTATAAGAAAAACTTAACTTCGTAATCGGTATTGTTTGTTTTTTTGCTTTTAATCCTTGTTTGTGTGATACGTTGAACAAAATATGTAATCCCATGATCCACTTTCAGATGACTTAAAAACGCCACTCCATTGTTAACTGTATCTTTAACTATCAAATTTCTTCCACATTCACTGCATCGAATTATATGCTCATCTATTGAAGCCATATTTAGAATAATTTTACTATATCCTTACTAATATAGATAATCGTAATGATATGCTTATCTCTCAAATTTTGAATGACCGACCGTACAAGATATATGACGTGTCGAAGACCCATATCTTCAAATCTTGGTTTATTTGACATTCTAATGTTACATTCTTTTATTCATAAGTTGAAATTAAATTTAGGATTAAAGGCTTTATTTAATATTACTGATCCTATAATTAGTAGCGTCTTATAATTTCAATATTAAGTAGGACGTGGAAAATTGTAACTAATGTTAGCATAAGATGGAATATGGACACTCAGTGTGTCAGTACAGCGCAATCCTATAAATTCTCAAAATAGTCTACCTTATCAGATTTTTTTGTAAAGATTTGTTAAGTCATTTCAAGTTACACTCTTTATTTGTAAACACCTTGCACTTGTCACTATGCCGCCACTGACCATTATTAAAATATTCCAAATGTCTGACATTGTCTCTGTTTGTAACGATGCGCTCATGACCATTCTTGGCAGATGTTGACTTTGACATCATTTCGATTCTTTTTCTCATAATAAACAATTATTATTTGGAAACCATTCCATAAAAACCTTAGTGTCAATCCTCAATCGTGTCTTAATTCGTGCTTTAATTTTAGTAATTATATTCCAATCCTGCACAAAAATCCATAATAGCAAATTTTCTATAAAATGATATTTAAAATAGAAATATTATTAAATGTTAGTATCAAATATGCTGATTGTGATATCAATTACAACATTAATGGCTACTAGAGGTTGAAACTTATGAATATAAGTTGTTCAAATTTCCTTCTCTTTAATTCCTGGTATTGGCAGTTAATGATGCAAGCTTTAATTACTATTGAAAATAGGAATTAAAATAGGAATTAAAGACCTTTTTTAATATTACTAATACAAGTATCACAGTATTTTTCAACGACAGTTACATTATCTCCAACCTCAAAGCATGCTATCTGTGTTGCTACATTTGCACACATTACGCAGAATTTACTTTTTTGTTTGGGCTGAGCAGTAAAGGACTTCACATACTGCAAGGTTTTCAATTAGGCCAACTTCCTGATAATGTAGTTGAAACAAATATAGACATTTTTGTTCTTGGTCGAGCGTGCAAATACACGATTTGTTTCAATATTTATCATAGCATTTACTAGTATCATCCTCTTAAGAACGTATTGATAGTATAATTTCTGCGTCCCTTATTCTGGAAATCACTAGAAATAATGTGTATATTCCATAACCATTTCTTCATCATACTCTATTAGTAAAGAGATATCTTGTCCTTTGGAAGATCCAATCATTTCCAACTATAGGACTTTAATGCAATTATAAAAGGCCCTGCTCTAGCTACCTTGGATACCATTTGCAACCTATACAGAATAGTATCCAAATCCACAATCTTCACAAATGGGTTTTAAGGCCTTGGTATCAGCACTACCAATATAGCAAAGTTGTTTAGTCCTTCCGATATTCTTCTGTCAACCTGGACATACACTCCGTTGGGTCCACTATCTTACGCCTTTTATCTCCTGATAAACATGCGGAAGATGGAACCAGAAGATTACTAAAGTCGTCCGAGAAGCGAGGGTTGAGTCGGTGAGGTTATTTGGCCCAATAACGTAACAGCAAGAATCCATGA
>JAATVM010000146.1 GCA_014523495.1 Nitrososphaerales archaeon TH1920 | reverse complement strand
GCTATTGAGATATTTAATCATTTAGCACAAAAAATAGATGGAGGCAACAAATCTGAATTAATTAAAGTAGCAAGAACTTCAATGCAAACTAAACTTGTGTCAAAGGAATCTACTGAATTATCCGAGGTGGTTGTTAATGCAGCCTTGGAGGTTTCAGAACAAAACGAATCAGGTTATGTTGTAGATATTGATGATGTCAAAGTTGAAAAGAAAGCAGGAGGTTCATTACGAGATACTAAACTAATTAAAGGAATCGTACTTGACAAGGAAGTTGTTCACGGAGGAATGCCAAAAAGAGTTGAAAAAGCAAAAATTGCACTTATCAATTCTGCCTTAGAAATAGAGAAGACCGAATTTGATGCTAAAATCAATATCAATTCACCAGATCAAATGAAGATGTTTCTTGAAGAAGAAAATAAAATGCTAAAAAGCATGGTAGACAAGATAATTTCATCAGGTGCAAATGTAGCTATCTGTCAAAAAGGTATAGATGACGTTGCTCAACATTACCTGGCCAAATCCAACGTTCTGGCAGTTCGGAGGGTTAAAGAAAGCGATATGACCAAATTATCCAGAGCAACAGGTGCACGAACTGTTAATAATCTTGAAGACTTGGGCCCTAAAGATCTAGGTACAGCAGATCTCGTGGAGGAGAGAAAGGTTGAGACGGATAAATGGGTTTTCATTGAAGGATGTAAACATCCAAAGGCTGTTACCATTCTTATTAGAGGAGGTTCACAGAGGGTCGTAGATGAGGCCGAACGCTCAATACATGATGCGCTAAGTGTTACTAAGGATGTCATGGAAAAACCCTTGATAGTTGCTGGCGGTGGCTCACCAGAATCTTATGTCGCAGGAAAACTAAGGGAGTGGTCTTCCACATTGTCTGGAAGAGAACAATTAGCAGCAGACAAATTTGCAGAATCCCTTGAAGTTATTCCACTTGCACTAGCAGAGAATGCTGGAATGGATCCCATAGATACACTTACAGAACTACGTTCCAAACAAACAAAGGGATCCAAATGGAGTGGTATTGATGCAAGAAGTGGAAAGATTGTGGATATGTCCAAACTAGATATTGTTGAACCACTCAGTGTAAAGGAACAAATTATTAAATCAGCGACAGAAGTTGCATCCATGATTCTTAGAATAGACGATGTAATAGCTTCAAGTAAATCTGGAGCCGGCGGTCCTCCTGGTGGCGGTGGCGGTATGCCTCCAGGCATGGGAGAAATGTAGACTAAAACACCATACACTCATTTTTTTAATTCTATTTCAATGACTTCCTTAATCCATTTACCAGTATACTTCATTTTTTGCAATTTATGTAAATAATCATCCCAAGAAATATCACCATATCCAATTCTCCATTGCTCATAGTGACTCTTAAGAGATTCTAACGCCTGATAATGATATTTAAAATAACTTTCTTGAAGTGCCTTTCTTACACACAAAATGCATTTTGGTTTGGATTTTACGTTCATTAACTTACCTCGCATAAAACCCACTTCATGGTGATTGCGTCATAAGTGTATGATATGAATTGTCTTTTTGTTTCCAGGTTTTTAATTTGAATATTAATTGCATCTATCATATGTTCTATTTTTTCTATTGCATATTCAAATTGCGCACCAATTTCGCTAGTTAACGAAAAGACCAACTTAGAATTTGTACCTGTTGGTATTCCAGAAAATGATAATAATATTTTTAGTCCCTTTCTACCTCTCCTACGTTTCATTTCTTTAAATAGATCTTTAATTTTCTGCCAACTATCAAGACCAAATGATTGAAAAAAATACTCGTCATAAGGAACTGGAAACTCAATATTTAGCACACTCACGTAATTAGGTTCTTCAGCTAGAATTTTTTCATCGACCAAAGAAAATTTAGATAAAGTCTTAAAGATAACTTCTATTTCAAATGGAGACACTCCAACGTATTCAAGTTTTATCATGCTACTCAAGTTAGACTAATTATTACACTACGAGGGATTAATCTTTTGATTTAATGTTAAATTGATTATTATGCATATTTTCGGTAGATTTTTAAGTGTACGGTAATAAAATTTCGTGGACGATTTGAACTCAATTAAGGTTCTTGAAAGAGATAATAATCATATTGTTATTGAATTTAATAATATTCCCAGGCAATATGTCAATGCATTGAGAAGATTGTCTATCAGTGAAGTTCCTACTTTTGCAATTGATGATGTAGTAATACTAGAAAACTCATCCGTTATGCATGATGAAGCTGTCGCTCATAGACTAGGACTAATCCCATTGCGTACAGATCTTAAAAGATTTGTAATGCCACATCTTTGTGATTGTAAAAGCACCCTTGGATGTTCAAACTGTAGAGTATTATTGGTTCTAGATACTGAATCTCAAGATAAGACTAAAGTTATTACTTCTGCAGATTTAATATCTGAAGACGAAGTTGTAAAACCTGTAAATAAGGAAATTCCAATAGTATCACTAGCTCCAGGTCAAAAACTAAAATTTGAGGCATATGCTAGGTTAGGGACTGGGAAAAATCACGCAAAATGGCAGCCAACTTCAGTAGCAGTAGTAAAAGACAGCAAGGATGAAGATGATTCTGTGCTTGTAATTGAATCTAATGGCTCATTAAAACCTGAAGAAATCGTATTAGAGGCTTCCAAAATACTAGGTTCGAAGATCAAGGAATTTGATAGTGTGATTCAATCGTTATCATTACCAAAGAATATTTAGGTATAGATTTATTTGGGGTTTAAGGATAGCGAGAATATTTCATGTTTCCTGATACTTTAAACAATACGATTTGGACTCTGAGGAATGCTTTAAAGAAAAATAGAGTGCCAATATGGAAAGCTGTCATAAAAGAGCTTTCCAGATCGAGATCTAACAGAAGAGAAGTTAACATAGGTCAATTGGCACATGTTACTAAGGATAAAGAAGTTGTAATAGTACCAGGGAAGATATTGGGCTCTGGGGAAATAAGTCACAAGCTAACAATATGGTGTTTCAATATTTCGGAAGCAGCTACAAGAAAGATAATTGATGCTGGTGGAAAAATACTTGCTCTTGATAGCTTGATCAAGAAATATCCAGATGGCAAAGGGGTAAGAATAATTGGTTAAACAACTTGTTGAGCAAACACAAAAACCTAATCAGACTTTGACGATAGACGCAAAGGATTGTATCGCAGGAAGAATGTGTTCTCATATTTCAAAACTTTTACTCAAAGGCCATCATGTCAGAGTCGTAAATGCGGAAAAAAGCATGATTTCCGGAAATAGATACAAGACTATTGAAGAATATAAAGAATTTCTAGAAATTGCATCTGCCACAAATCCCATACATGGTCCATTTCATCCAAGAAAGCCTGATAAAATTCTCACGAAAATGGTTAGAGGCATGTTACCAAAAAGGAAATCTAGTGGAATAAGCGCATTAAAGAGATTGAGAATCTACGTTGCAATACCACCGGAGCTCAAGAATACAAAGCTTGAAACCTTTGAAGATTCTAAAATTAGAAAACCCTCATCATATTTTATAACTCTTGGTGAATTAGCAAAACAAATAGGTTGGAATGGGTTGGATAATTATGAATAAAATAGATCTTTACCCAGGCCAAAGGAAATCAAGTAGAGCTGTGGCAACAATTTCAAAAGGAACGGGAAAAGTTAGAATAAACAACATACCGGCCGAATTATTGAATTCTGAAGTAGCAAGAGAATTAGTACTTGTTCCCCTTAAATTGATAGGTGAATATAGAGATAAAGTAGATATTAGTGTGAAAGTCCACGGAGGCGGTTTTATGGGACAAGCATTTGCGAGTACTGTTGCTATTTGTAGAGCACTAACGGGTGCAGGGAAAGGTGGAAGGGATCCAAAAGATCATCCATTTGCAAGAAGCATCCGCACAGAAATTCGTAAAAGAATTACAGAATTTGATAGACACCTATTATCAGGAGACCCCAGACAAACAGAATCCAAGAAATTTGGCGGATCTGGAGCAAGACGTAGAAAACAGAAATCATATCGTTAGAAATTTTCTATTTTATTTTTATTTTATATGTAATCAAACCAAACATTCGACTAATTATTATCTACCAACAAATTATTAGATAATATCATCTCTTTACGATATCCTTACGATCAGGAGAAATATAAAATTCCATTAACTTCTTATCATAACAAATCCCACAAATATATCCTGAAATTTTCCATT
>JAATVM010000145.1 GCA_014523495.1 Nitrososphaerales archaeon TH1920 | reverse complement strand
TTTGTAAATTCCTTCAGATGTTTTTTTTGCTAGTGACACAGTACGTTTACGTGTCTCTGCAAAAACAAGCGATTGGCCTCCATCATTAGTTATTGGATCCATTGCAAGACTTATTATCGCGCTAGTTGAGTTATCAACAATCCCAATATTATTAATCTCAAAATTTGTGCCGTTGTTCATGGTAACTCTGCCATAATTATAAACGCCTTCTATCAATACAGTAGGACGCCAATCACTTTGAATGGGTTTGCATCTTAACCAATCAGCGACTTTATCTGAATTTGATACCGTTGCACTTAGTCCAATTATCTGAGGTTTTTGTGGCATTTGTTTGATCTTTGTCAATATTATTTCTAGAGTTGGACCACGTTCACGTTCTGTAACTAGGTGTATTTCATCTATAATAAAAAGTCCTACGTTGTAAATCCAATTTGCGTCATGCCTTAAAATTGAATCCATTTTTTCGTTTGTTAATATAATAATATCTTTATCAATGAATTCCATTCCATAAGAGTCATAATCTCCAGTAGAAATACCAATATTTATTCGCCTATTTTCAAAACAACTCAAATTTCTAATAATCTTAAATTCACTAAATTTTTCTGTAGCTAGTGCTTTTAATGGAGTAAGGTATACCACTTTTTTTCCTTTATTAAGAATATGTATTATGCCCATTAATCCGATTAATGTTTTGCCGCTTGATGTAGGAGTTGTAACAAGGATATTGTTACCATTCATTACACCTTTTGATAATGCAAGTTCTTGTGGGGGATACAATGAATCGTATTTTAATAATTTTAAAAGCTCCTCTAGACACTCTTGCATATAATCAGATGGATTTATTCTAATTAATATATTATTGCTCCAATATCATGCATCAAAATATTGAGACTCGCTGGACAGAAATCTGTCATAAAAAACCATATATATGTGTCACCTTGGTCTTCTTAATAGTAAAGTTTAGAATATGAGATTAATTAAGATGATTCTGATAGGAAATAACAAAAATTTCTAAAAACGAGATAGTATTATTTTTTTACTCATGCTTTTGCATAAAAGCCAGCCCTTCTCTCATAAATTTGTCCATTCTGCATAGCTTTTCTTATGAATTCTTTGGCTTCTTCTTCTGTGAACTTTCCCGTTTTCACAAGTTCATTAATGAAATTTTTTTCTTCAACATCATTCTTGTCTTCTCCTGATAAACCATTAAAGACATCCGTAAATGTTTTTAATTTTGAAGTTTCACTAAGGGGTTTTCCATGAAGGACCCCTAGATCCACTTTTCCCGTATTAACATCTATACCGACAGTTGCTAACATTTGCGAAACAAGAAATACTGCTCTGTCAGCATCTTCAGGTTCTACACTATCTTTTAATAACAATCTAGCCCTGGCAGTAGCAAGACGTACTAGGCCTTCCAGTTGACGGGGAGTTGCTGTGATCATTCCTTCAGAATCAACATTTCTCATCTGCATGTAATATTTTCTTAGAATATCAATTGCTTCTGTTGTCAGTTTTGGTTCAGTTTGTTTAGCATATGCTAGATATTTACGAAACAGATCTATTTCTATAGCAGGTTGGGCTGCATGTTCAATATCTCTATGAATTTCAAGTATGTGGCTTGCAATCAGACTATCTTTTTCAACTTCGGCCGTATCTCTAATGACGTGAATGATATCAAATCGCGTTAGTAACGGTATGGGAAGTGGTTCTACGTTTTCTGTTATATTTCTAAACGGATCATATTTACCATATCTAGGATTAGCTGCAGATAGGATTGATGTTCTAGCATTAAGCGTGGCGACTATTCCTCCTTTCGCCACAGAACAGGTTTGTTGTTCCATAACCTCATGTAGTGCAGATCTGTCCTCAGATTTGATTTTATCAAATTCATCGATACAGACCAGTCCTTGATCACCTAATACTACTGCGCCAGCCTCCAACATCATTATGCCAGATTTATCACGAATGACTGCTGCTGTTAAACCTGCAGCAGTTGTGCCCCTTCCAGATGTGTAGAGGCCTCTTGGTGCTATTTTTGCAGCAAACTTGAGCATTTCTGATTTGGCGGTTCCTGGATCTCCAACAAGAAAAATATTGATATCTCCTCTACGATTTGAACCATCAGCTAATTTTTTTGTTACTGATCCTACAATTAGTAAAAGTATAGATTCTTTTATTATTTCATGTCCATAAATATGAGGTGCAAAAGATGCAATTAGTTTGTCATAAGCATCGGGCATACTGGCAATAGCTATAATCTGTTTTTCATCTTCACTGCTTATTGCTATTCTATCAACAGTTCTTCCTTCTTTATTTCCAGCTAGTCCACCAAGATATTCTATATTGTTACCTTCCATACGTAGTCTAAAAAGACTTGTCCTTACTTGTACTGACTGTTCCTGTTCAATTCTAACTATTCCGGTCAATAAAACCCTATCTCCAGGTCTACAACGATCTACAAGATCATCCATAACAGTAACTTCTACATAGTGTGGAAGTTGACCTGCTGGCAAATCTTCTGGCAATTCTTGAAGTCTAACAAGTTGAAAATCTGTAAAAAAACTATTTTCTGGATCCATTTCAAGTTCTTTTTCAGAACACTGAGTACATCTTGTGGGTTTCTTTAGTGTAAGTCCTTTAAGCTGCGCTTCATTTAATGTATTACAATTTAAGCAGGCATATGCTATTTTTTTTGCTAGGGGTTTAATCTCAGAAGTTCTAACCACCATGCCAGGAACGCTAATCAATTTGTTAATAACATCTGCATTTATCTCTCGTAAGCCTTTTTGAACTGAATAGTTTCCAATTCTTACTTTTATCTTGTCCTTAATTTCTTGAGCATAATCATAATGAATTTCCCTTAATATGGAATATACAGCTTTGTTAAAGGCGTCAAACATATCATCAGGTGTATCTGTAATTAATTTTGTAAGTTCTGGATTATTTGTGTCTAAATCGATATAATCAACTACAACAAACGTGGAATTTGATGCCATCATATTGTTTATTCTGTCAAAATACTTGTAATTACCATCTCTGTCCTTAAATCCACGTAGAAAAGATTCTAATTCATCTGAAATTGCCGATGTAGTCTGTTGTTTTTGTTCAATCATCTACTTGTTTAGCACCCATTGTTTAAAGGCTGATGAAGAACTGTGAATATAATCATAAAGCTGTTTTTCCTCTGCAGATAATTTTGCTTCCATTTCTGCGGAAAGTGATGAAGCAGCAGCTAATTTTACTATTTTTTCGAGTCTGGACATCACAAATGAATTAAGAGATACCTTAAGATTTTCTCTTTCTTTTTCGTTAAGACTCTTGAGAAAGTCGTTGACCCGTATGTAAAAGTCGATATCTACGCTTGATATGTCATGTGGTTTTGATATTCGTTCTCTATTCAAGGCCTTAGAGACATAACTTGATATTTCATTGTCTTGAATCTCAATTAGGTTTTTTCTTGACAAAATTTTTGTAAGCCACCTTGGCAATAACAAGATATCACCTTCTTTAGCATCGATGTTGATATCATTAATGGATATTTTTACATCAGACTTGAATGTAACTCTAGTCTCTTCAAGAAGATATTCTAGCAAATATGTATTTTTTATGCTTTCAAATACGTTTTGAGCAA
>JAATVM010000144.1 GCA_014523495.1 Nitrososphaerales archaeon TH1920 | reverse complement strand
TTGGGATGTTAATAATGTATCTTACAGGGCTGTTGGTTTAACGATGATTATTAAATATTTAATAGGAGTAAAATGGAAAGTAAAGAGGTGGTCCTTCTGATAAATAAACTCAGTGAAATGACAGAATTGGAGAAGGATAATAGACTAGTGGCTATTCGCGATGGAAATAATGGAAAGAAAGACCATCGGACAGATAGAATGGAGGATTATCGAGAAGTAATTTATGAATTGGTTCAACAGAAGGGATATGCTACAACTGTAGACATTTCAAGTTATCTTAATGTGAGTTCTCCTAGCGTGACCAAAATGATGCAGAAACTCGATGAAACGGGCTATCTAAAATATGAAAAATACAGAGGCATTAGGCTAACCAATGAAGGAATCCGAATTGCTCGAAATATTCGTAACAGACACGGTCTTTTAGCCGAGTTCTTCAAGATAATTGGGGTAGACGAGGAAACCGCGAATAATGATGCAGAAGGTATAGAACATCACTTGCATCCTGAAACTATGAAGAAGCTCGAGGAATTCATAAATGAACTGAAAAAAAACACTGTTCTTAAAAGAATATAGCATTTATCACTAAATTAAAATTATCTAGTCCTCAGGACAGAACATACGCAAGTCCGGGATATTACACGTTATTTATTCTTAACAAGAGAATGTCGATCTTTTGCAAAAATCTAGGTTTGAAATATTAAGCCCATTTCGTTTCGTTTCTTTTCGTAAGCCTTTGGATATTAGCACTATTTAGGCCAAATTCAAAAACTAGGAGACACTATTCTTTAAGTGATTCAATCATTAAGTTTCGGTTATTGTTATTATTAATCAATTGATTCAAACAAAATCCATCTATGACCAAAAGGATGATTCACACGGCACAAGAATTTTAATCACCAGATTCTATCCCAGAGGTTTAATTCTTATTTTCTTTTTTGATAACAGATCTGATTGTTTCAAACAGAGTTTCTAATTCCCATGAATCTTCGTAACGTACACCATTTAAAAAGAAAGTTGGAGTGCCTTCAACACCACTTTTAATTCCATTCTTTAGTGATTTGTTTATAAT
This sequence comes from Nitrososphaerales archaeon TH1920, assembly GCA_014523495.1. GTDB lineage: Archaea > Thermoproteota > Nitrososphaeria > Nitrososphaerales > Nitrososphaeraceae > TA-21. Next base: position 3,932 of record JAATVM010000144.1, on the reverse strand, counting down.
GGGAACATAAACTTGCTCAGATATTTCTTTTTTGAATCTCTCTGTATCCAATCCTACAATCTTTGCATATTCTAATAAATGCCCATCTTCTAATTCATTTTGGTGTTCAAATAGATGATCATGCATTTGCCAAAATTTGTCTTGACCCCCGGCTGCTTCAGCCGCTTCGGCTGCATGCTGTGCGTGAGGATGGATTTCATTAAGAGGGAAATTACGGAATACGAAGCATATACTGTCACCCAGCCTTCTTCTTAATTCCTTTACTATTGGATAGGCCATACCAGTATAGGGACATTCATAATCACCATATTCTACTATGCTTATTGGCGCATTGATAGGACCTTGGATATGATCATAGTCTACTTTTATTGGTAAAGTCAATTTATTAATCCGTTCAGACATCCTTTCAATTACAATAGCTCATGTTCTATTATTTCTCTTTTGCGATCTATAAAGAAATAGCTATTGGCATGTTTAACTCAAATTCCATCCACAAATTGTAGTTACTTTCTGGAAAGTGGCAAGTCGCATACCGGTAGGTTAAGTTCCTTTCTGAGATACCAAGAAGGAACACCCATGAGAGGTACGTCTACGAATGTAACTATAGCATATAGCGAATGTCGTAAGAATTTGTAGGATATGTGAAAACTCCTTCTCTAATTTTATCTACATTAAGACCTAATCTACTTGCCATCACTCTACGTGATGATTATGAATTAATTGATCATAGAATCTGATTGATTTTATATTGACAAATTCTAACATCCCATGTCTTGATAACTCCCTGCCAAATCCACTATTTTTGATACCTCCAAATGGAACTCTGGGATCTGATATTACTACATTGTTAACAGTAACAATGCCAGACTCTACAGCTCTTGATAACTTTTCAGCTTTCTGTAAATCTTGTGTCCAAATGCTGGCTCCCAAACCATATTTAGAATCGTTGGCAATTTTCATTGCCTCATTTTCATCATTCACCGTAATTATAGGAGCAACAGGACCGAATACTTCTTCACTTGCTATGCGCATCTCTGGAGAAACATTTTTCATAATTGTTGGTCGATAAAAGTAACCCTTCCTGTTAGCACGCTCGCCTCCCGCAATAACTTCAGCACCAGCGTTTACAGACTCTTTAACGAGGGATTCCATGTTCTCGAGACTTTTGGCATTAACAAGTGGACCAATATCGGTATCATCGGAAAGGGGATCACCTACCTTAAGCTTTTCAGTTTCTTGGACGAATTTCTCTATAAACTCGTCGGCAATATTTCTCACAACAATAAACCGCTTTGAAGCGATACAGCTTTGCCCACAATTAATGAAACGCCCTTTGACTGCTCCAGTTGAGGTTTTTTCTAAATCTGCATCTTCACATACTATGAATGGATCACTTCCTCCTAATTCAAGAACCGTTTTCTTCAATTGGGATGTAGCCCTCTTTGCGACTTTTGCACCCACCGGAACGCTACCAGTAAAAGTCACTGCGTTAATATCTGAATCGATAAGTGTTTCAGCAATACTAGAATTTCCTATTAATGTCTGAAAAACGCCCCCCGGTGCTCCAGCTTTTCTGAAAGTATTCTCAATCTCAATTCCACATTGCATTGTGGCACTTGCTGGTTTCAAAACAATAGTGTTACCTACCATTAGTGAAGGGGCTGCAAATCTTAGTGCCTGCCAATATGGAAAATTCCATGGCATTATGCTACCAATTACTCCAAGAGGCTCATAGGTTATGATACTCTTTCTTGCGTCGGTATTGACCACTTCCTCTGACAGAAAGACTTTGCCGTTATCGGCGAAGTATTCTATGGCCCAAGCACATTTCTCTACTTCAGACCTTGATTCTTTGATTGCCTTTCCCATTTCTTGTGTGGCAGTCTTAGCAAGAATTTCCTTATTCTTTCTAAATTCATTAGCAAAAGCATAAAGAAATTCTGACCTTTTATGTATGTCTTTTTTCCACTCTGAAAACGCTTCTTTTGCCCGCTTTACGGAATCATTGATTTTTTCATTAGTCATGATATCATACTCATTAAGTAACTCTTCTGTTGCGGGATTTAGCGTCTTTAATTTTGTTTCAGTCCCTTTCAAGGATTTACTACACCCATCTCCCAGTATTTTGCCATAATATAAAAACCTGCACTGTGCAATATAAATGTGGAATGTCTTGTCACAAAAGTAAATGAAGCATTCATCAGAAATAAAATATGTCAAACTAAACGTAGTACGTTTAAAGGAAGGAAAAAGAGGGCAAAATACCGAGCTTTTGATTGAATTCTTTGAGAAAATCAATGGAAAAGTCAAGGGATTGAATGGTTATGCAATCATGGATAATCTGGGTGATCCAAAGGAAACCATTGTTTTGACTCTTTGGGAAACGAAGGAAGATATGGACAAATATTATGGACCTGAAAATAAGGTTCTCTCTGCTTTAGTCCTAAAGACGAAACCTAACTTTGAACGCGTTCCGGAGAGAAAAGATTACGTCATATCGAAATTAGATATCTACTAAAATTTCAAGTTATGGATTTGAATACTCTACAAGATTCTTACCTCTTTCTCTAAGTTCTTTACTATTTAGAAATATAAGACAGCCATTTCCTGGCCTCGGTAATCTCTCTCATGCCTAATTCATGACCGCTATCTTCCCAATAGACAAATACCTTGGCGCTTGATTCTTTGAACAGATCAGCAAGTCTCTCGGTTTCTCCTTTTGGGACTATTGGATCACGTGAACCGCCGCTGACAAAAATACTCTTCTTAGAAAGGTCCGGAATAGTATCCGGAATTAGTGGAACCATTGGCCTGAACAATATCGCAGCTGAGAGCACTTCTGGTCGGAGCAACAGTATACTTGCTGCTATATTTGCTCCATTAGAATACCCGATGGCCACTACATTTCGTAAATCAAAGCTATAGAGTTTGGATGCTTTTTCTACAAAATCGGCTAATTCGTCTGTACGGAACTTTAAGTCTTCGACATCAAAAACTCCTTCGGCTAGTCGTCTGAAGAAGCGTGGTGCACCGTTTTCCAATACTTTACCTCGAGGGCTCAATATAGCAGCTGACCGACTGATCTCCCTTCCCAACTGGATTAGGTCATCTTCAGTTCCGCCTGTTCCGTGTAATAGAAGCAATGTCATGGTATTACGCTCATTTGAATCCAGAAAATTATGAATAAAGCCCAATCTAGTGGAGCGGGTCACTCTTTTTTTCCTCCAAGGATCTTGCCGTTGATGTTAACTTGGGGTAACACCTTCTGAAGATCATTCCTTATAGATTCAAACCACGGTGGAAGCAGAAGGTGAGTCCCTAATTCTTCTTTCCTTTCGTCGACTGTAAAACCTGGTGGATTCGTAGCAATTTCGAAGAGCACACCTCCTGGCTCACGAAAATATACAGAATGAAAGTAAAATCGATCAATAACAGGAGTTGCGTTTAGTCCAGATCTGACTATTTTGTGTCGCAAGATTTTTTGTTGCTCATCACTAGGCGTACGCCACGCCACGTGATGGACTGAACCAGTCCCTATAACTGCCTCTCGTGCATAAGGCAGACAAAGAACATCAACAATTCTAGCTCCTCCTATCACTTCTCCCTGGCCACTAGCGGCTGATGATGAGCTAGTGGGAATTTCATAGCGGAATCGACTCCCCTCTTCACGAGTGTGAATGAACCCTAATTCATCAGTCAAGATGGATGATGTACGTTCGTAACCCTCCTCTGACAGAGTAACAGAATAAAAGCCTCTTATTGCATGTTCCACAGGGATAGGACCACCTTTCCATACATTAACCCCTCTATCTTTTGCTGATTCGTGAGCTACAAGTTCCACTTCAAGGCCATCGGTATCGTGTAAAGTTATTACCTCTTCGCTATCCTCAAAGCGTTTTATTGGACCGTCAAACTTTATTTTTTGGTCTCTA